>JAMOPE010000422.1 GCA_027064785.1 Geobacteraceae bacterium | reverse complement strand
TGGAAATTTTATAATATTTCTACCAACGGACCCCCCACTGCTGAAAAGTGGCGGGGATCAGTTATCAACATCCGGAAGAAGCTGACTGAGGATAATCAATACAACGGTAATAAGCAGTAGGGCTTCAAACATGATAGATCTCCGTAAGGTTGTTATCTTTATGTTTTTACCCTAAACCTATCGTGTGACATATAAAGTCACATTGCATGGTTTGACCCGATTTCTATTCTGATGATGATTGATTTGATTGCCCAGAACGGACGATCAGCTGATTGACAGAATAGCGATAAATCGTATACAGTATGCAATATTTTTAGCTGTAACGTATCGTTGTCTGCGGGTTTATTCGCTGACAATTAAGTATTCTTGAGCAGCATTTTGTGCTGCAAACCCGACATTTGGAGGAGAGAGATGATCGAAGCCTACCTGAAACATGAAGAAGAACGGAACGCTCTCGGAATTCCGGCACTGCCGTTGAATCCTGAGCAGACAACTGGCTTGTGTGAGCTGCTGCAAAACCCACCGGCTGGTAAAGAAGAGTTTCTGCTGAATCTGTTGACCGAGCGGGTTTCTCCCGGGGTTGATCCTGCTGCTGAAGTTAAAGCTGCTTTTTTGGCCGATATTGTCACAGGAACAAAAAATTCTCCGTTAATCGATAAAATCAAAGCTGTTCAGATTCTCGGCACCATGATTGGTGGTTATAATGTTCAGCCACTGATTGCAGCTCTTAGCGATGCTGCTCTGGCTGATGAAGCTGCGACTGCTTTGTCTAACATGACTTATGTTTATGATGCCGCTGAGCAGGTTGTTGCTCTGGCAAAAGATAATGCTGCAGCAAAAAAAGTTGTTGAGAGTTGGGCCAACGCTGAGTGGTTTACCAGCAAGCCAGAAATGCCTGAAATCATCACAGTGAAAGTTTTTAAAGTTGAAGGTGAAATCAACACGGATGATTTCTCACCAGCAGGTGATGCCTGGAGCCGTCCAGATATCCCGCTTCATGCTCTGGCTATGGGTAAAACCCGTTTCCCCGGTGGTATTGAGCAAATTGCCAAGTGGCGTGAAGAAGGCCATCAGGTTGCTTTTGTCGGTGATGTTGTCGGGACCGGTTCTTCACGTAAGTCTGCGTGTAACAGTGTTCTCTGGTGTATTGGTAACGACATCCCCGCAGTTCCGAATAAGCGTCGCGGTGGTGTTATTATTGGCGGTGTTATCGCCCCGATCTTCTTTAATACTGCCCAGGATTCTGGTGCTCTTCCATTAAAAATGGATGTTGCAAAAATGAATATGGGTGATGTTATCACGATCAATACTGCTAAAGGTGAAGTGACCAATGAAGCAGGCGAAGTGATCACAACGTTTGAAATTACTCCGGGAACAGTTCCTGATGAATTCCGTGCCGGTGGTCGTATTCCTCTGATCATCGGTCGTGCACTGACCGATCTGTCCCGTGAAGCTCTTGGTCTGGGTGCAACCGATATCTTTACTCCGGCTGACAATCCGGTGCCGAAGCCAAACCAGGGCTATACTCAAGCTCAGAAAATGGTTGGACGTGCTTGTGGTGTTGAGGGTGTCCTTCCCGGCAGTGCCTGTGAGCCTAAGATGACCACCGTTGGCTCTCAGGATACGACCGGCCCAATGACTGCTGATGAGATTAAGGAACTGGCTTGCCTCAAGTTTAAGTCTCCTATGTTCATGCAGTCATTTTGTCATACCGCTGCATATCCCAAGCCTGCGGACGTTAAGATGCACAACACTCTGCCTAAGTTTATTTCTGACCGGGCTGGTGTTCCACTTAATCCGGGTGATGGAGTTATCCACAGCTGGCTGAACCGTCTGCTGATTCCTGATACTGTTGGAACCGGTGGTGACTCTCACACCCGTTTCCCAATTGGCATCAGTTTCCCTGCCGGTTCCGGTCTGATCGCTTTTGCCGGTGCTCTTGGTTTCATGCCTCTCGATATGCCCGAGTCGGTTCTGGTCCGCTTTAAAGGCGAATTGAACGAGGGAATCACTCTGCGTGATGCTGTTAATGCCATTCCGTACTGGGCAATTAAGCAGGGTCTGCTGACTGTTCCGAAGAAAAATAAGGTTAACATCTTCAATGGTAAGATTCTTGAGATGGAGGGTCTGCCGAACCTCTCAGTTGAGCAGGCATTCGAGTTGACTGATGCTGCTGCTGAGCGTTCAGCTGCTGCTGGTTGTATCAAGTTGTCCGAAGACAGTGTCTGTACGTACCTGCGTTCTAACATTGCGCTGATGGAGAAAATGATCGCTGACGGTTATCAGGATGCACAGACTCTGCAGAAGCGGATTGATGATGTCAAAGAGTGGTTGAAAGATCCTAAGTTGATCGAGGCCGACAGTAATGCTGAGTATGCTGCCGTGATCGAGATTGACCTGTCTGAAATCACTGAGCCGATTCTTGCCTGCCCGAACGATCCTGATGATGTTAAGTTGCTGTCTGACGTTCAGGGAACTGAGATTAAGGACATCTTCATCGGGTCCTGTATGACCAACATCGGTCATTTCCGTGCTGCTGCCAAGATCTGGGAAGGTCACAAGTTTAATCCGAACGACCGCATCTGGATTTGCCCTCCAACCCGGATGGATCAATCAAAACTGAAGAGTGAAGCTTATTTTGCAATCTTCAATCAGGTTGGTGCCCGCATTGAGACTCCCGGATGTTCGCTGTGCATGGGTAACCAGGCACGGGTTCCTGATGGTGTGAATATGTTCTCGACTTCGACCCGTAACTTCGATGACCGGATCGGAAATGGCGCTCAGGTTTACCTTGGAAGTGCAGAACTTGGTGCTGTAACAGCGCTGAACGGTCAACTGCCGACCCCGGCAGAGTACCTGGCGATCTACAAAGAGAAGATCAGCCCATGCAAAGAGGACGTCTACGACTATCTGCAGTTTGATAAGCTGGGTGAGTTTGACGCTGTTTATAAGCGTTGTGATATCTAATTGAATTTTATTTGATGTCGCGTCAGGCCGCCCTTTAAACAGGGCGGCCTTTCTTTTATCCTCAGGTATGCCACTGCCGAAGGTTATTGAATGCGTTTTCTCTTTCCGCTGTTGATCTCTGTTGTCATCCTTTGCTGTTCTGTGTTGTCCGTTTCTGCCTGTGATTCGATCTGTCTCGATTCTGTCGCTGGTGATATCGGACTTGGCTACCGAATTGACCAATTTGATTGGAATATTGCCGGGGACACTTCGGGGGGGAATCCGAACATCCTGTCGGAACTGACGTGGGACGATCTGGAGATCTTGCAACTGCAACTGGCTGGGCGGCTTGAACTGAACAAGATCCCATACCTTAAAAAAAATCTGCAGGTTCAGGCGAATATCTCTTTCGGAAAAATCTGGAGTGGAACGGCTCAGGATTCTGATTATGGTGGCTATAATCGTGAGGCTGAGTCAGCTCGTTCGGTGGGTGATGCTGACAAAGGGATGACATTTGATCTCTCAGGGGCTGTCGGGCCGATCTTTGAATTTGAAAAACTGCCGGGTTTTAGGGTGATACCGTTGATCGGTTATGGGTTTAATATGCAGGCCTTGACGATGACCGACGGGGAACAGATTTCACTTGTTGAAGGGGAGCCTTCGACTCCGATTCCGGGTCTCGACAGCTCTTATACGGCTTACTGGTATGGCCCGTGGTTCGGGGCGAATGTTGAATATACTTTCCGTAATAAACTGACCCTTGCAACGGGTCTTGAATACCATTGGGTCGAGTTCTTTGCTCAGGCTGATTGGAATTTACGCACAGATTTTGAGCATCCTGTCAGTTTTGAACACGAGGCCAGTGGTTCCGGTGTCATCTGGAATATCGATGGCTCATATCCATTAAATAACCAGTGGGAGTGGTTATTCAGTGCAACTGTTCAGGATTGGAATGCCAGTGGTGGAACCGACCGGACTTTTCTTGCTGATGGCAGTGTTGCAAAAACACGTTTGAATCAAGTGGATTGGGATTCCTTTGCAGTCGCGACACGTCTGCGTTATCAGTTTTGATTGTTCCGCAATAGCCGTTTCACCCAGTAATGAATGATTGTCCCTGCCAGTAGAATAATAATAATAAGTCCGAAACGCGCGGAAAGGCTCTGGGCTTGTTGCCAACTGCTACCACCAAAATATCCGAGCCCCGGATAGCAGATCCCCCACAAAACAGCACTGATCAGCGCATATCTCGTGAATGGTCGTCCAGACATTCTGGATAGCCCGGCGATAAAAGGTGTTATTCCGCGAATTGGTCCTAGAAAACGGGCAAAGAAGATACTTTTCCCACCATGATTGACGAAGTGTGCTTCGGCTTGAGTTACAAGGGCGTAGCGTTTTTTGAAAATGCGTAACTTCAGGATTGTCGGTCCATAATAAAAACCCAGCCAGAAACTGACAAGATCACCGATGAAGGCTCCACCTGTTGTTATTAATGCAATGAGAATAATAGAGTTTTTCCCGTGAAGAGCCAGAAATCCAGAGAGGACAATCAGGGTGCTTCCCGGAACTAACAGACCAATGACTGGCAGTGACTCCGCGAATGCGATGCCGAAAAGGAGCAGTAAGTAGATTCTCCCATCGGGAAGAAATTCTATGAATTGTTGCAGCCAGCTTTCCATCTTAACTTAATTCCGGTTCGAATAATTTTAGCCACTTATTAAATATTTTAATTTTGTCGAGACCATATTCAGTGAGATTCTGTCTCACCTCTTCCGGAGATTTCTCTTTTTCACTGTCGCTACCTCCTTTTGAGTAATAGAGATCGGCATAGCTGATCAGCTGTTCTTCCAGTGTTTCGGGGATCATGTCCCGGACGGGAAGGGGGAGGTTTTGTTGTTTTATTTCCGTAGCTGTCAAGCCGACACCGATGTGACGTTCACTGACTCTGGCATGGCGCATTAATCCCTCGTGCTCAAGAATTTCTTTTCCTTTGATGCCGTGCTCCAGGTAAGATCCACTGCCGAAGCAGTGAAGATCGGGAGTGTCAGTCATAATCATGCCGATGTCATGAAGCATTGCCGCTTCAGCAATAAACTGAAGATCGAGGGGAAATCCGCGTGTGATAAGTGTCCGGGCAATTTTTAAGCTTCTTTGGGTCACAAGTCGACTATGGTTTAGGAGGATGTCCCAAGCATCCGGATTGCTGGAATAATATTTTCGAATAAGTTCCGCCGGTCTGACTTTCCTCTTCATTATGATCCTGATCCCGATGTTTGCGGTGAGTGGACTATCTCGCTAAAACTGTCGATAATTTCATTGAATATCGGCAGTAATTCGTCGAAGTGGGTGTTAGGGTAAGAAAGGGAAATAATGAAATCGTTCTGCTTCCCTTTAATTGCAATGGTCAGCCGTCCTCGATCAACATCATGACCAAGAAGTTTAAGAGCCGGCCCGACAGGGTGCTCAAACTGTTCTGTATTGCTCGATTTCAACTCAGTCCTGTCGGTTAAGAAATCACTGAGTAAATCTGGAAGGCTATCCTCACTATTTGTCGGGCGACTCTGGATAACCATACTCCCGATCAACTGGCTTTTCTTGCGTGGGTTCTCAATCTGCCATATGACTGTGTCTGAGCGATATTCTGGTGAAGAAACGGGGAGTACGATGCGCTTCCAGTTCTGTGGATGCTTGATCGTAAAGTTCAGTTTTGCATCGACATAGAGTTGCTCATCGAATTCGTTAAAACGAATTTTGCTGATAAAACCCGTGCCGCATCCCGATAATAAAAGGACTAAAAAAAATATTCCTGTCGGGATCACTATGCGTTGAATTTTCACAGTCATCTGTCGCGGTGCTCAATCGTCCCAGTTGATACAGGCAACAGGACAATTGTCCATCGCTTCCTCAATTTTTTCTTCAGAGGCACCATGGGGATCATGGATCCCGGCCAAGTGTTCAGAAACCATATGAAAGACTTCGGGACAAATGCGGGTACATGTTTCGCAGCCGATGCAGACACTTTGATCAAGGACTGGTTTTCTAGACATAATAACTCCAATATTTCTGGTTAAAAGTTTCTGGGCGCAGGGACGCCAACTAAATTTTCTCCGTGTTTATATTTGACCTTCATTATCCAACATTCCGGGTCTGTTTGACAAACCTGTTGTTTGCTTTTTTATCGGTTTATGGTAATTGATAAAAACTAATGATTCTGTTTTGTGACTTAGGGGAGTATTTTGTCAAAAACTGTGGGTTTACGGACAGAGGTTCTTGTCACGTTAACATTACTGCTTGGTGCAGCTTTACTCCTGGGTGGAATAATGATGCTCCATCTGATGGAGAAGAGT
>JAMOPE010000421.1 GCA_027064785.1 Geobacteraceae bacterium | reverse complement strand
ACCGTAATTGTTTGTCCAGCGTTCGCGCCAACCTGAAAGACAGCTGAACCAGTACCAGTAGCGAAACCGCCGGAAAGCAAGACCTTACCGTTAAAGGATGTGGTATCTGCAATACGGTCAATCTCACTGATCAATTGAGAATACTCAGCGTTAAGAGATGTACGGTCATCAGCAGTATTGGTATCGTTTGCCGACTGAACTGCCAGCTCACGCATCCGCTGCAGAATATTGGTGGTCTCCTGCAAGGCACCTTCAGCGGTCTGTGCCAAAGAGATACCATCGTTGGCATTTCGGGCAGCCTGATTGAGACCACGGATCTGCGAGGTCATCCGGTCAGAGATAGCCAGACCTGCGGCATCATCTTTTGCACTGTTGATACGCAGACCAGAAGAGAGGCGCTGCATCGACTTGTTCAATGAACCTTGAGATTTACCCAAGTTACGTTGGGCGTTAAGAGAAGCTACGTTTGTGTTAATTGTTAATGCCATGATTTTTCCTCCATGAATTTAGTTTGCGGGCATCCTTGCCCTTTACGTTTGTGTTTCTTTACCCGTTTTTGTTGCTGTTCAGGGGGCCGCAATGATCAATCTCGAATACCTCCTTGGCGCTAGATTCCCCGTCTTGCTTCTTTTCGGCTCAATACACCGAAAACTTTAGCTTTTTATCTTCTCACAGAAGCTCCATACCTCCTTAAAATAGCTACCTTTTTATGTTTATGTTGCGACATAGAAAAAATATTTTTACTACCGGCAACAATTAATATCCACCAACTCCATCAAGTAAAAATTAAAAAAGGGAGCGCATTGGTTGCGCTCCCAAAATTGAGTCTCACTTTTTTTTCGTTGTGAAATATAAATTCCCGGAAAAATTAACCCTGCAGCAGCGACAATGCCAACTGTGGAGCCTGATTAGCCTGTGCCAGGATCGAAACCCCAGCCTGTTGCAGGATATTGTACTTGGTCATACTCGAAGTTTCCTGAGCTATATCGGCATCAAGAATCCGCGAACGGGCTGCCGAAAGGTTTTCGGCAACATTTGACAGGTTAGCAATCGTTGACTCAAAACGATTCTGAACTGCGCCTAAATCACCACGAATGGTATCAACTTGGCCAATAGCGGCATCAACTAGAGCAATAGCAGACCCGGCAGCAGCTCCGGTAGATACTCCAGTAGCAGAAATATGTGTACCGCTACCAAGGTTTGCTGCTGTGGCGGCACCAATAGTTACCGCAATTGTCTCCCCGGCATTTGCTCCCACCTGGAAGACCGCAGCATTTGCTGCTCCAGAGAAACCACCAGACAATAGAACCTTGCCATTAAATGAAGTCGTTTCAGCAATCCGATCAATCTCGTTGATCAGCTGAGCATACTCAGCATCAAGAGAATTACGATCTGCATCTGTATTGGTATCGTTTGCCGACTGAACCGCCAGCTCACGCATCCGCTGCAGAATGTTGGTGGTCTCCTGCAAGGCACCTTCTGCCGTTTGTGCCAGTGAAATACCATCGTTGGCATTTCTGGCAGCCTGATTGAGTCCACGAATTTGCGAGGTCATCCGGTCGGAAATAGCCAGACCGGCAGCATCATCTTTTGCACTGTTGATGCGCAAACCAGAAGATAGGCGTTTCATTGACTGGTTTAAAGCACCTTGAGATTTACCCAGATTACGCTGGGCGTTAAGAGAAGCTACGTTTGTGTTAATTGTTAATGCCATAATTTTTCCTCCATGAATGTGTTAGTCTTGACGTTCCTATTGATTAAAATAAGTTGCTATTTCTATGGTTTCCAGTTTCAAGGTATCGATGCATACCCGCTTATCTTTTGTGACCGGATTCCCGCCTCTTCCCTCGCTAGATTTATCTCGGAGAAAGCACCTAATTCCTTTAGAACTTTTTTATGGCAACAAAAAACCTTTTTTATTTTCAAGTGGTTACACTTAGAAGAAAATACGTATAAAAATATTAAAACCAATAGGAATTGATAATTCCCGACAGAATGGCTACAATGGATTACAGCAAATAAGACTACTGAATATGAAACTCCCTCCAGACAGTAAGGATTTTTTCTTGAGACTGAATAAAAAGAGAGTTCTCGTCACAGGTGCAGACGGTTTTATTGGCTCACATCTTGTGGAAAGTCTTATCGAACTTGGTGCAGAGGTTCGAGCCTTAAATTATTATAACTCTTTTAATTCATGGGGATGGCTCGACACCATTGACTGCCTCAAACAAGTCGAGGTCAGCAGCGGAGACGTAAGAGACCCTCACTTCTGCAAAAAGCTCACCCAAGAGATAGATGTCATATTCCATCTGGCAGCCCTTATCGCAATCCCTTACTCTTATGTGGCTCCTGACAGCTATATCGACACAAATATCAAGGGGACACTGAATATATGTCAGGCCGCCCTCGAAAATGGCTGTCAAAAAGTTCTCGTCACCTCAACCAGTGAAGTTTATGGCACAGCTCAATATGTTCCGATTGACGAAAAACACCCCCTGCAACCGCAATCGCCGTACAGTGCCAGCAAAATCGGGGCTGATGCCATCGCCATGAGCTTTTTCAATTCGTTCGACCTGCCGGTCACAATTGCCCGTCCATTTAATACCTATGGGCCACGCCAGTCCGCGCGTGCGGTTATTCCAACAATTATCACCCAGATCGCTGCCGGCGTGCGTGAAATCAAGCTGGGAAATACCACTCCAACCCGTGACTTTAACTATGTGAAAGATACGTGTCGGGGCTTTATTGCCTTGGCTGAAAGCAAAGAGGCTGCGGGGAAAGCGGTTAATATTGGCTCAAACTATGAAATTTCTGTAGGGGATACCCTCGATCTAATCAAGGAGTTAATGGCCAGTGATGTCCATTTTATCATCGACGACAATCGTCTTAGAGCTAAGAACTCCGAAGTTTTTCGCCTCTGGTGTGATAACACCCTGATGAGGGAATTGACCGGATTCACACCAAAAGAAGATATTCGCAGCGGCTTGAAAAAGACCATCGACTGGTTTGCCCAACCTGAAAATCTGGCAAAATATAAGACCGATATTTACAATGTATGAATCAATTTTTGACTTCATCCAGCAGCAGTACGGAAACAAATCAAACATTCCCCTTCATGAGCCGTGCTTCTGCGGCGAAGAAAAAAATTACCTTGCCGATTGCATTGATTCGACTTTTGTTTCCAGCGTTGGGAAATACGTTGATAAGTTTGAGCAGGCAATCACCGATTTCACAGGAAGTCGCCACGCAATCGCTGTTGTCAACGGAACGCAGGCTCTGTTTGTCGCTCTGAAAGCCCTCAACATTGATTCTGCTTGCGAAGTCCTGACCCAATCGCTAACATTTGTTGCAACTGCCAATGCTATTCACTACACGGGAGCCTCTCCCGTCTTTCTGGATATAGACCAAACGACCCTTGGATTATCTCCCGAAGCAGTTAAAAACTTTCTCCAAAACCACACTGAGATGCAGCAAGGGCACAGGCTCAATAAAATAACCCGCCGAAAAATTGCAGCATGCCTCCCCATGCATACCTGCGGACATCCCTGCCAGATTGAAGCCTTACAGGCAATCTGTGAAGAAAATGGCATTTACTTAATTGAGGATGCCGCAGAAAGCCTTGGCAGCCGCACCGCCAAAAAACATACTGGAACATTCGGTTGCGTGGGAACTTTCAGCTTCAATGGCAACAAGATAATCACAACCGGAGGGGGTGGGATGCTGGTCACTGATGATGCGGAACTTGCGCAATCGCTTCGCCACCTGACGACAACCGCCAAGGTTCCACATCCCTGGGAATTTATCCATGATGAGATCGGCTACAATTTTCGCCTGCCAAACATCAATGCTGCTCTCGGCCTGGCACAGATGGAACAGTTACCGTTATTCTTAAAAAACAAGCGGGAATTGGCGACCAGTTACCGGAAGTTTTTTAGTGAAAGCGAAATCAAATATCTGGATGAACCGGCAGGCAGCCAGTCAAATTTTTGGCTTAATACAATCCTGTTGCCAACCGAAGAGCAAAAAGAAGCTTTTCTTGAACAAGCCAACCAACAGGAAATTGGTGCCCGCTCTCTCTGGAGACCGATGCACCTGCTCGAAATGTATCGCCATTGCCAGCGGGATGCGCAGGCCAACGCTGAGCACGTTTATCGACGAGCAGTGAATATCCCCAGTAGCGTGAGGTTGTAATATGGAAAACATTATTCTGGTCGGTGGCGGTGGTCATTGCGCCTCCTGTATTGATGTCATTGAACAGGACGGAAAATTTCAAATCGCCGGAATCGTCGATATGCCGGATAAACTCAACACTACCCTGCTCGGCTACCCAATCATCGGCAGCGATACAGACTTACCACAACTTACTGAAAACTATCGCCATTTTCTGATTACATTGGGACAGATCAAGTCACCGCAACGGCGTATCGCCCTGTTCGAGCAATTGTTGCAGCTCGGTGCCCAACTTCCGACCATCGCTTCCCCTAACGCCTATATTTCACGCCACGCAAAGGTTGGCACTGGCACCATTGTCATGCACAACGCATTGATTAACGCCGGAGCCAAGGTCGGCGCCAACTGCATCATCAACAGCTGTGCTCTTGTCGAACACGATGCCACCGTAGAAGATCACTGCCACATTTCCACTGGAGCAATCGTTAATGGTGGCACACAAATTGCTGAAAAAACCTTCATTGGGAGCAATTCTGTCATCAGAGACAATATACGAATTGGCAAAAGCTCCCTGATCGGTTCCGGAATCAGGGTCATGAAAGAAATCCCCGACAATAGTTTTTATCCTGGGGAAGAAATCAACAAGCAGGGGAGAATCTAATTGCAGCCTGTTTTTATCATTGCCGAAGCCGGAGTTAATCACAACGGCGATCTGGAGTTGGCCAAACGATTGATCGATGTAGCGGCAGAAGCGGGAGCCGATGCTGTCAAATTCCAGACATTTAAAGCCGAAAAGCTGGTCAGTCAAAATGCCCCTAAAGCCACTTATCAAAAACAGACCACAGAAGCTGAGGAATCTCAGTTTGCGATGCTCAAGAAGCTGGAGCTTGATCTCGAGACTCACAAACTTCTAATGTCCCATTGTCAAGAACGTAACATCATGTTCCTCTCCTCTCCTTTCGACCTGGACAGTATCGATCTTCTGAATGAATTAGGGATTGAAATCTTTAAAATCCCTTCGGGGGAAATAACTAACCTTCCCTATCTGCGTAAAATAGGTGGACTAGATAAAGATGTCATCCTTTCAACCGGCATGTCAACCATGGATGAAATTGAAGCAGCAGTTAAAATTCTGTACACTGCCGGGCTTAAAAAAGAACAGCTGACCATCCTGCACTGCAACACCGAGTACCCAACCCCAATGTGTGATGTCAACCTGCGTGCCATGCAAACTCTGTCTAAAAAACTTACTGTCGCCGTTGGGTATTCTGACCACACTCTGGGGATTGAAATCCCGATCGCTGCAGTGGCTCTAGGAGCCAGAGTGATCGAAAAACATATTACTCTCAACAACGACCTTCTCGGCCCGGACCATCGCGCCTCACTTGAGCCAGATGAACTGAAGACCATGATAAATGCAATCCGTAACATTGAACAGGCCATGGGTGATGGACTCAAAAAGCCCACTCCGTCAGAAATTATAAACCGTCCGATTGCACGAAAAAGCATAGTTGCAAAACGGCAAATCAAAAAAGGGGAGCGGCTAAATGATGATAATTTGACCATCAAACGCCCGGGAACCGGGATCAGTCCGATGAAATGGGATCAGCTAATCGGCACTCGTGCCACCCGGAGCTTTCAGATGGGGGAAATAATCAACAGAGGATAGGGACCATTCAATCTTTTTTAACTGGGATTAAGAGAACATCCGTGGTCAGTTCCGGCTTCTATTCCAGATACCACCTTGTTTTAGAGAACAAGGTCAAATTCGTCCACCCATTACCAAAAGGCCACTATGAAAATCCTGACAGAAGCCAGTGGAAGTCTCACCGCCTCATATTTAATAAAAGCTATTCAGAGTGCAGGGCACCAAGCAATAGGTTCGGATATAGATGCCGACAATGCTGGCTATTGTCTGGCTGATGACTTCATTGTCGTACCACCTAAGACAGATCCAGATTTATGGGATATCATCGAAAACAAACTGATAACAAAAAAAATTGACGTCGTTATCCCATCCCTTGATGAAACAATGCTTGACTGGGCGCAGCGGTACGAGCATTTCCAAAAAAAAGGAATTCACATCATCATCTCGCCTGAAGATACCATTCGTATTTGTCAGGATAAAT
>JAMOPE010000420.1 GCA_027064785.1 Geobacteraceae bacterium | reverse complement strand
TCGATCATCTCTATCCGCTCACGCAGTAGTTTCTGCTGTGCCGATACAACATAAGTCAAAGGGCGTTTTTCACTCCCGAATGGAGACACCTCAAATAGATCAAGAACGGCTTCTTCCGGGGGATAATCAATACGATCGCGAATCTGCCACCGTGCAGCATCACGCTTTTCACTGTCAGCAAGATCAGTTGTCTCGATTTGAATCATCTGATAGGAGTCTGCCGGTAACACCGCGACACAACCGTTTTTTTGCAAATTATGCTGACGAACTTGCGTGACAACGCCCTGACTGCACTCTGTTATGGAAGAACACGTCTCATACGAAGAAAAATGGAGCACTGCCTGCCCGGAAGGATCGCGTTTGATCCCGGCAAAACTAACCCCGGAGAGATCCTGACAGATCGCGACTGTCAAACCACCGGCCTTCTTTTTTCGACCAAAAAGCCCCAGAGCAACCTCCTCTTAAAAGCTATTACTGTGTAAATATTAATGTTTTACTAAATTAAACATGATTATAGCTTGATAATCAATAAAAAAAGGCAGCCGAAGCTGCCTTTTTTTTCTAAATCAATCATTCCAACTGACCGGAAATGTGTATTTTTTATTCCGATTAGAGCTTTTCAGCTTGATCCGCAAGATACGAAGCAACCCCCTCGCCATCTGCGACCATCCCCTGATCACCCTTATTCCAACCAGCGGGACAAACTTCACCATGTTCTTCATGGAACTGCAAAGCATCAACCATCCGTAGCATTTCATCAATGTTGCGTCCCAGCGGCAGATCATTCACAACCTGGTGACGGACAATCCCACTTTTATCAATCAGGAATGAGCCACGGAAAGCAACACCGGCAGCATCAAATTCGACATCGTAAGCACGACAGATCTCATGTTTCACATCGGCAACCAAAGGATATTTAACTTCACCGATTCCACCTTCATCGATGGGAGTATTCCGCCATGCCAGGTGAGTAAACTGCGAGTCAATCGAACAGCCGATCACTTGGACACCACGCTTCTCAAATTCAGCAATCCGGTGGCTGAATGCAATCAACTCCGTCGGACAAACAAAAGTAAAATCGAGGGGATAGAAGAACAGGACAATGTACTGATCCTTGTAATCGGCAAGAGAGAAATCGGCATTTATAGTGCCATCAGCCATCACTGCCGGGGCACTGAAATTTGGGGCATCTTTTCCAACTAATACGCTCATTGTTCAACTCCTTTTTAACATTTGGATAGGTGTTTTTTTGATGCCCGTAGTTTACTGATTAATTATGACCTGTCAAGTAATAATTACCGGTGTGTTTATTTTTTTCGGCTGCGGGGATGGCACTGATCGTAGGTTTCTGTCAGGTGTGAAAAACTGACTTTGGTATAGCGCTGTGTAGTTGATAGCGATGCGTGCCCCAGTAATTCCTGAATAAACCGGAGGTCAGCACCGGCATCCAGAAGGTGGGTCGCAAAAGAGTGACGTAAGGCGTGTGGCGTAACGTCGGTCGGCAAGTTGAGTTTCAACAGCCGATCCTTCAAGTTGCGCTGAACACTTCGCGCCGTCAATCGACCGCCACGATAATTGAGAAACAGCGGATCGTCGATGGTCGTATCTCCACGGTCTGCAAGATAGTGGTTTAAAGCAGTCGCTGCCTGGCGACCAATGGGAACAATCCTCTCCTTATTCCCCTTCCCTAAAACCCGGACCTGCTGGACATCTAAATCGATTGAGCCAATATCCAAACTTGTCACCTCTCCCACCCGCAAACCACAGGAGTAAACCAGCTCAAACAATGCAAGATCACGCAATACCAACAACCTCTGCCCTGCAACAGGTTGATCAAGAAAAGCCCCAACCTGTTCGGCACTGAGAACTTTCGGTAGATACTGTTCCCGGCGCGGGGTCGACAAACCGTCTACAGGAGACGTCCCCAGCACCCCCTCACGAATCAGAAACCGGAAAAAACCTTTGATTGACGAGATTTTTCGCGCAACGCTGGTTCGGCTGCAATTTTTATGCAGTTGAGCCAGATACTGCCTGAGCACCAGTAGATCAGTTTTTTCCAGCCAATCATCTCCCAGCCCAATTTTCTGCAAAAAATCGTAAAACTGCGATACGTCCCGCATATAAGCATCAATAGTCTGAGTTGAAAGACTTCTCTCAACAGCAAGGTACTGAGCAAATTGTCGAAGATATTTATCCAAAGAAACCGGCCTCTCTGAGCCATTAAATCGGGTGACGCCAATTGACGGTCACCGGTCAGCATGCGATACTTAAGATCGGTTCAAAAAAAGCGGACAAGCCATCATAACGGGGAATAGAAACGATGTCGAGCAACCCCCGAAAAGGCTTTTCCGACTTCTGCGTTTCCCCCGGAGATTTCTGGTGATAATTTATTTTCTGACAGTACTTCTCACGATTATTCTTCTTGGCTTGATTGGCTTTGATCTTGTCATCGTTTCACTCAGCTACAGCATCTTTTGGTATGAAACGGCAAACAAGCGTCCCGAGCTGGTTGAAAAACGTTTTAGCCGTAAGAACCTGCGACTTATCACCACCCTTATTTTCTCAGAATTCTTCTACGACCTGCTAACGCTGACATCGATACCTTTCGGGATCTTCAATAAAAAAACTCCCGTATTGAAACGGGGAGCCCCCCCCGTCCTCCTTTTGCACGGACTGTTCGTCAATAAAGCAAGC
>JAMOPE010000419.1 GCA_027064785.1 Geobacteraceae bacterium | reverse complement strand
GAGGCGACAGCCGAGTTTTTTCCGCTCCTCAAATTTTCTGTTGAATAAAGGGAACCTGCTTTTGCCACAGGCAATAGTAGGCAAGGAAACCGGGTGCCTTTTTCTGCTGACTCTTTTGTGGCATGACAAAAGAGTTAGGCGCCGAGCGGGGCGCAACCCCGCGACCTTGACCTGCCCTCTCCAATAAGGTAAATAAATCACTCAACTTGCCACCTATCTCAAGGAAAACAATACGATGAGCCAACCGATCAAAATAAATTATGAGCTGAGTGAAAAAGACTGGCGTAATTTTTACGATGCTTATTACAAGTCCGACAAACGCTTTAAGCTTCGCTTTATCTACGGAACCGGTTCATGGGTTGTTGGTGTTGCCGGGCTGCTGGGATTATTTGATAACAGTCTGGTTGCCTTCGGGATGATCGCCTTTGGTCTTTATTGCGTTTTTGCCCGACAGTTTCTAGTCAATAAAGCCTTTAAAAAGGTGAAAGCAAAGCCCGGGTTTCCCGGAACCATCGACTACACCATTGATCAGGATAAAATTACCGGGATTGAGCAGGGGATAGAATTTGAATTTGCGTGGAATACATTCTATGGCTACCGCGATGTTAAACCCGGGCTGCTAATTTATTTAAAAGAAGCGACCTTCTTTTTCATTCCCGACGAAGCAATATCCGGAGAAGAGAAAAAAGAGCTTATTGATATTTTGAAAGCAAACAACATTCAGGATCTCGCAGTCAAATAATGGGCTGAAGACAAACGTCTCGACAAACAAAAAGCCCCGCAAAATTAAATCTGCGGGGCTTTTTGTTATTCAATTTCTTGAAAACTTCGATTAGCGAATCTGGACAACTTCCTTCACTTCAGGAATCTGTTCCATCAGATTGCGCTCAATCCCCATTTTCAATGTCATTGTTGACATTGGGCAGGAACCACAAGCCCCTGTCAAACGGACACTGACTATACCGTCTGCAGAGACATCGACCAGCTCAACATCGCCACCATCTGCTTGTAGTGTCGGACGAATTAAATCCAAGATTTCAATAACACGTTCTTTCATCAGCTTATTTCCTCCAAGCAATCATGAGTTTATTAGTCAAGTATAAACACAACCTCGACATTTGACAAGCCTTGAATTGCCCAAGCCTACAAAGCTCCGGCAGGCATACAAATATCCTGTATTCGCTTGCTACAGAGAAGCTCAGGCTGGCCAACATTTTTCCCCTGAACCAGGACCTTGAAGCTTTCCCCCATTCCCCCTTCGGGAAGGATCAACGTCTTTAGATTCATCCGCAGAGCCTGAGCTTTTTTCGGATCGGTCTCGCGACTTGCCATTTCAATCAACATTTCAAGAAAGCCGAGTCCCATCAGAAATTGATATTGCTGACCAAGATACAGAGGATCTAAATCGTGACGTGTACCAACCTTCTGCAGGGTCGTAAAATCAACATGAGCAGTAATATCCTGACAGCCAATACGTTGATAAGGATCTTCGTTAGTTTGATGCTGGTGATAACACAAGAGTGTTCCGGCATGGCGATACGGAGCATATAATTCCTCAGCCAGATAACCGTAATCAATCGTCAGGACAAAACCGCGCGCAAGAAGTCCTGCAAGTTGCCCAATCCAATCAACAGCAGCAAGATTAACTTCGCAGCGATTTCCCTCAGCAGGTTCAATACCGATTCGCTGAAAATAATCATTGATAATATCGGTGGATGGCGCACGGAGTTCTTCAGCAAAACCATGACCGTCATTCACAACATAGATTTCCCGCAACTCGCCGCCATGCTTCTCTATCAGATGAACCGGAAAAGCATCAATCAACTCA
>JAMOPE010000418.1 GCA_027064785.1 Geobacteraceae bacterium | reverse complement strand
GAAAATTTCTGCGACAACGTCGTGTCCATTCTGCTCTGGAAATGAGGAGAAGACTCCTCCCGAAATTTACGCCTATCGCCCCGATCACAGTGCTCCGAACCAGCCGGGCTGGCAGGTTCGGGTTATTCCAAATAAATTTCCGGCTCTGCGGATTGAGGGTGAACTCGATAATCAGGCTGAGGGGCTTTATGACCGGATGAACGGGGTCGGTGCCCATGAAATTATTATCGAAACCCCTGACCATGGTCAGTGTATGGGCGATCTGTCGGTTGAGCACATTGCCGAAATTTTGAAAGCGTATCGGGCGCGGATGCTCGACCTGCGAAACGACAGCCGGTTTCGTTATATCTTTATTTTCAAGAATCACGGCATCGAAGCATCAGCGAATATCCCCCATTCACACTCCCAGTTAATTGCCGTGCCATTGATCCCACCGTTGGTATCGACAAAATTGAGCAGTTCCCATGAGCATTTTCAGCGCAAGGAACGCTGTCTGATCTGTGATCTGATCCGGCAGGAAAAAGAGGCAAAAACCCGGGTTGTCCGTGATGATGGTAACTTTCTTGTTTATGCTCCCTATGCCGGGCGTTTTCCTTTTGAGCTGATGATTACTCCGCAGGAACACAGTCACGATTTTACACTGTTGACCGATCAGAAGTTGTTGCTGCTGGCAGAAACCTTGAAAAACACGTTGTTGCGGATGCGGGTGGTGCTGAAAGCCCCACCGTACTCATTTATTCTTCATAATGCTCCACCGATGCATTTACGCTGGGGACGCCCCGATTACTGGGCTTCGCTACCCTCTGATTACCACTGGCATATTGAGCTGGTTCCCAAATTGACCCGGGTTGCCGGTTTTGAGTGGGGATCGGGGTTTCATATCAATCCGACGCCACCCGAAGAAGCCGCTGAGTTTCTCCGCCGTGCCGATTTAAGTCGAGTGTGATTATGATGTCCGAGAACTCGCTTGCAACTAATTATCCCCTCGGTTTCCCCTGCGGTCGTTCCCTCTGGGAGTGCCTTGATCTGACCCGGCAGTTTCGCGGGAGCACCCCTCCTGTGGCCTATTTCTACCATCTTCTGGCTGATGAACTCCGCACGTCTGGCGGTGGGACTCTGTCGGCTGCTGAGTTGGAACTTCTGGCAACGCTGAATAACGCCTTGCGGGTGATTGCCGACCATTTTTTACAGTACCGTGATGTCCAGATCTGCGACGGCCGGGTGACAGCTGCAGGGATCGATATCGGGCTGCCTTCACTTGACCCGTTGTTGAGCGAATTTGTCCGCAGCTTTCCGGCGTTGTCCGTTGAATTGGGAGAGGCCGATTCTGCAGCATTATTCGCGAAGCTGGTGGCAGGAGAGGGCGATCTCGAGCTGTTGCACGAGTTACTTCTTCTTTATATCCAAACTCAGAACCCGGCGTTAAAATCAGCAGCACAAATGTTGTTTTTTGAGGAGACAGAACTCGATCATCGAACCGGTTATCGACAGTTAGTCCAGCAGATAGACCAGTCTCTTCCCCGGCGTGAGGACGATTTTTCACGCCAGCCGCAAACCCTGCTTGCCCGGCTGTTTGAACCGCTCCGGCAGGGGGAAACTCTGTATGAACAGCTTAAGTTTATTCAGAAAACCTGGGTCGATATTTTACCGTCGGAACTTCTTGATCATATCTCTACCTCCCTGACCTATTACGAGCATGAAGGTTTTCAACATGGACCGCCGGGGGAACCGGAAACGATTCCTCTCGATCCGGCAGCAGACTACGAAAATGAGTATGCCGATTTTACCGTTGATCACGATTGGATGCCCCGGACTGTCCTGCTGGCAAAATCGACTTATGTCTGGCTGGCACAACTGTCGAAAAAATATCGCTATCCGATTGAACGTCTTGATCAGATTCCCGAGGCTGAACTGGATGAGCTCCATCGTTACGGATTTACCAGCCTGTGGCTGATCGGGGTGTGGAAACGTTCAAAAGCATCGCTGAAAATCAAGCAGTTGATGGGGCAGGAACAGGTTGCCGCTTCGGCCTATGCCATTGATGACTATGTTGTCGCTGAAGATCTTGGCGGTGACGCTGCATTGGACAACCTGCGTTATCGCTGTCGTCAGCGGGGGATCGATCTTGCGTGTGATGTTGTGACCAACCACACCGGGATCGAATCGGCATGGTTGCGTGACCACCCCGACTGGTTTGTCCAGCTTTCCCATCCCCCTTATCCGGGTTACCGTTTTACCGGTCCCGATTTGAGTGAAGATCCCGAGTACGCCATCCAGATAGAAGACGGTTATTTTGACCATAGCGAAGCGGCGGTCGTGTGCCGCTATCAGCAGCGGCAGACAGGCGAGGTGCGGTTTATCTATCACGGCAATGACGGGACCCATCTACCGTGGAACGATACGGTGCAGCTCAATTACCTTCTTGCGGATGTGCGTGAGGCCATGATCCGGCTGATTATCGATGTCGCCAAACGGTTCCGGATTATC
>JAMOPE010000417.1 GCA_027064785.1 Geobacteraceae bacterium | reverse complement strand
GCTGCAATGACTCTGGCGAAGAAGCACTTTCAGCGGCTTTGGTATCCGCTTCTAGGGGCTGTTGACGGGGTTCCGTCGCGGAGTGATTATGCGATGACCCGCGAAGAGTTCAACCGCCATTTTCCGGTCGAATTCTGGCGTGAACTGGTTGACCGGATTCAGGAAGAGGCTCCCGATACGCTGCTGGTTGCCGAAGCATTCTGGTTGATGGAGGGTTATTTCGTTCGTACTCTTGGAATGCACCGTGTTTACAACAGTGCCTTCATGAATATGCTCAAGAATGAAGAAAACGGCAAATATCGTGAGACGCTAAAAAACATTCTGGCGTTCGATCCGGCAATTCTGCAGCGTTTCGTCAACTTTATGAGTAACCCTGATGAAAAGCCGGCCATAGAGCAGTTTGGCAGTGGCGACAAATATTTTTGTGTCGCCACTCTGCTGGCAACAATGCCCGGCCTGCCGATGTTCGGTCACGGTCAGATTGAAGGATTGCACGAAAAATACGGAATGGAGTACCTGACGCCGCGGTGGGATGAACAACCGGATCGGGGGCTTCTGCACCAGCATCAGGAACAGATCTTCCCTCTGTTACGCAACCGGGCACTGTTCAGCGGTGCTGAACGTTTTCAGCTTTACGATTTTGTGTCGACCTATGGCGTTGAAGAGGATGTTTTTGTCTACAGCAACAGTCATGCTGATCAGACCGTTCTGGTTCTCTGTAATAACTCGCCGAAATCGATCAGCGGACAAATCGGCTCTGCTGTTCCTATGGCCGATAAAGAAGGAATCCCGGTTGGTCAGGCGTGTGGTTTTGACCTGTCTGCCCCGTTTATTCTGATGACAGATCTTGCGAGTGGTCTGCAGTCGTTACAGCAGGCTGATGATCTGGCACAGGGGGGCAAGTTTGATCTGGAACCTTACTGTCACCGGGTGTTGACCGGTTTTACTCCGCTGATCGATGAGGATGGCCGTTGGCAACTGCTTTGGGAACGCTATGGCTCTGCAACAAGAAGGAATCTGTGGCTCGACCACATGGCGTTACTTCTTGAGCCGAGCTGGGAGACGGCCCATGCCTTGATGGAAATTAAGCCGAAGCCCGAGAACCGGACGTCCCGGCGGTTGGTTGATCAGCTGGTTGGTTGCTATCGGGATGAGCGGGTGGCTTCCCTTGACCGAGTGACGATTCTTGACGTTCTGTGTCATGCCCTTTTCCCGCAAACGCCCCTGCAACGGGATGAAATTGTTGAGCTTGAGTCTCTGTTGTCTGGTGCTCTTTGCGGCAGTGATCAGACCCGCTTCCGTTTTCTTGAACGTTTCTTCAATCTTCGCCATTTCCGGGCACTGCTTGGCTGTCATTATTACGATTATATTGATTGGTTTGATCTGGAAAAATTTGAATCACTCTGTCTGTTGATTCTCCAGTTTGAAGCCGTTCTGTGCTGTGAGCAGCCTGCTGATGACTCATCACAATCTACAGGAGAGATGATCTCTCTCATCAGGCAGTTACAGCGGTTGTTACGCTTTGCTGCGAGAGTTGGTTACCGGGTTGATGAGCTGCTGTGTCGGCTCGACACGACGCGGATTGAAGAAAAGGTTATCCCTGCTGATCGCAAACGGGGGAAACGAATTCTGTTTGTTGCTTCCGAAGCGACGCCATTCGCCAAGACCGGTGGCCTGGCCGATGTGGTTGGCTCTCTCCCGCGGGCATTGCGCCAGCTAGGTCACGATGTTCAGGTGGTGATCCCCGGTTACCGTGTTGTCGAGCAGGGAGAGACTCCGCTGGCAAAAAGGAACCGGAGCCTTGAGATTACTTTGCAGGGGAAAGGGTATCGTGGCAGCTTGAAACAAACCGTCTATGATGGCGTACCCTACTGGTTTATCGATACCCCGGAGTTGTTTGATCGTGAGGAAATCTACGGGACGGCAAATGGCGATTACCCCGATAATGGTTTGCGTTTCGGATATTTTGCTCGTGCAGTCCTCGAAATGGCAAAGCTGCTCGATTTCAGACCCGATGTGATCCATCTGCACGATTGGCAGACCGGGTTGATCCCGGCGTTACTGAGAACCGATTACGCATCGCAGGAGTTTTATCACGATACAAAAACTCAACTGACGATTCACAACCTCGGTTATCAGGGGATGTTCTCCCTCGATCTGTTACGTACCCTGGAGCTGCCTGCTGAGCTTGGTTCCTCCGCGGCTCTTGAATACTATGGTCGCCTGTCGCTGCTGAAAGGTGCAATCGTCTTTTCTGATGTGATTACGACTGTTTCTCCGACTTACTGTCACGAAATACAGGGAGCGGAGCAGGGGCACGGTTTTGATGGCCTGCTGCGTTCGCGGGGCAAGGATCTCTACGGGATTATCAACGGTCTCGACCAGCGGATCTGGAATCCGCAGACAGATCGTTATCTGTCGCACCGCTATTCGGTGGAGAAGCTGAGAAATAAAGGTCTGTGTAAAGCGACGGTGCAGAAAGAGTTGCAGCTCGCTGTGGTCAAAGATCGCCCCATCATTGCGGTGATCAGCCGGCTTGATCCGCAGAAGGGGATTGATCTGCTGCAGGCGATCTGGACACCACTTCTGGAACGCAATGTTCAATTCATTCTCCTTGGTTCGGGCAGTCAGGAGCAGATGGAGTTCTGGCAACAGCAGCAGGGACGTTATCCCGGCCAGGTCTCGATCAATCTGACCTTCAACGAGGCATTGTCACACCGGATTTATGCCGCCGCTGACCTGTTGCTGGTTCCCAGTCGCTATGAGCCGTGTGGCCTGACACAGATGATTGCGCTGACCTACGGAGTTCTGCCGGTTGTGCGGCGAACGGGGGGGCTGACCGATACGGTGATTGATGTCGATGAAGATCCGCGTGGCTATGGATTTGTTTTTGATCACTCCGATCCGTACGAGCTGCTCCAGAGTATTGATCGTGGTTTGAATCTGTACGCGAATCGGCGGCGCTGGTTGACGGTTGTCAAACGGGGGATGAGCTGTGATTTCAGTTGGAAGAATTCTGCCGAGCAGTATCAGAAATTATATCGACAGATGACGAAATAATTGGGGCGGAGGGTGTCGTGATGAAAGCGATGGTGCTGGAAAAACTGGTCGATCTGCGGGTTGAAAGTGAGCCTTTGCGGTTGGTTGAACGGCCTATTCCTGAACCTGCTGCCGGTGAGGTGCGCGTTCGGGTGACGGTCTGCGGCGTTTGTCATACTGAACTTGACGAGATCGAGGGGCGGACTCCGCCACCCCGTCTCCCGATGATCCTTGGCCATCAGGCGGTTGGTTTTATCGATAAATTGGGCGCAGGCGTGACTACCCGACAGCTTGGTGAGCGGGTCGGTGTCGCGTGGATTTTTTCCGCCTGTGGAGAGTGTCACTGGTGTCGGCAGGGATTAGAAAATCTTTGTCCCGATTTTTGTGCAACCGGCCGCGATGCCGATGGCGGATATGCCGAATATATGGTTGTCCCGGCTCAATTTGTCTATCCGATCCCGACGGTTTTTTCTGATGCCGAAGCGGCACCGCTGCTGTGTGCCGGTGCTATCGGTTACCGTTCCCTCAGCTTAACGGAATTGAAGGCTGATTCTGTTCCACTCGGTTTGACCGGCTTTGGTGCTTCGGCCCATCTGGTGCTGAAGCTGGTGCAGCACCAGTTTCCTGCTGTCCCGGTTTATGTTTTTGCCCGCAGTGAAAAGGAGCAGCAGTTTGCGTTGGAACTCGGTGCAGCGTGGGCCGGAGGGACAGAAGATCAACCCCCGCAGTTGCTGGCGGCAGTCATCGACACAACTCCAGCCTGGTGTCCTGTTATCTCGGCTATGCGCTAT
>JAMOPE010000416.1 GCA_027064785.1 Geobacteraceae bacterium | reverse complement strand
GTTATTTGCCAAACACTCCGTTGCACCAGTGACAACAATGGTGGTTAAAGATCGGGTGACAGGACACAATCCCGTTATGGCACTGTATGGTCAAAATTTCTATTATAAACGATTGCAGAAAATGAAAGTTCTCCCCGATGCTGAGCCGCTGGCGTAGATCCGGTCTGAACAGGAACGGTTAAAGGAACAAGGAGACGTGATGGATGTTTTTCAGGTGATTCGTGATCGACGCAGTATCCGTAAATATCAGGATACTCCGGTTGAGGATGCAAAAATTGAACAGGTTCTTGATGCTGCCCGCCTGGCACCGTCATGGAAAAATATGCAGTGCTGGCGTTTTCTGGTTCTGCGGGAGCAGGCTGATCGAACGAAATTACTGGCGGCTATCCCTGATGACAATCCGGGAAAGAAAGCGATTGCTGCTGCTCCGGTGGTGATTATTGTCTGTGCCGACCCGGCAGAATCCGATGTTGAAAACGGAATCGAGTATTATATTGCTGATACGGCGATAGCTTTTGAGCATCTTTGCCTGACAGCCCATGCTTTAGGATTGGGGACCTGCTGGATGGGGTGGTACAACGAAGAACAGATTAAAAGTGCATTTAATATCCCGGATGGCATTCGGATTGTTGGTTTGACTCCGCTTGGCTATCCGAATCAGGAACCAAAACCACGGCCACGTAAAGAGTTGGCGGACATTGCTTTCTACGATATCTGGCCCGATAACTGTTAAAGGGGAGGAATATAACGATGCTTTCTCAAACTGAAGCCCAACAACGCCTGACAAAAATGCAGGCGATGCTGACCGAGCAGGGGCTAGACGGGGCACTGATCATTGTCCCGATCGATGTGTATTATTTCAGCGGCACCCGCCAGAACTCTGCTCTGTGGCTGCCGGCAACGGGTGAGCCAATCCTACTTGTTCGCAAAAGTTTGGCACGGGCTCGCAAGGACAGTCCGCTGTCCGATATCCGTCCATTTCCATCAAGTAAAAAGTTTGCAGAAGTTCTCCCGGATGGCGTCACAAAAATCGGGATGACATTTGACGTTTTACCGGTTCAGCAACTGAAATTTTATAATCGTCTGCTGCCTGAATGTGAATTTGTCGACATCTCTATGTTGAACCGCGAAATTCGCGCGGTGAAATCAGAATTTGAAATTGAACAATTGCTCCATAGTGGCAGCAGGTTGAGCGCTGTTTTTACCCGGGTCCCCGATTTCTTCCGTGCCGGAATGAGTGAGCTTGACCTAGCGGCTGAGTTTGAATATTGCTTACGTAAAAGTGGCGGGGAAGGCTATGTCCGGATGCGCGCTTTTAATCAGGAACTGGCATTAGGTCTGGCTGTTGCCGCTGGCGGGGCGAGCTATGGTTTCTTTGATGGTGCCGTCACGGGGATGGGGCTTTCTAATGCTTCACCGCAGGGTGCGTCGCTGGCTAAAATTCCTGAAAATACTCCGATTCTGATCGATTACACCGGTGTGTTCAATGGTTATATTACCGATATGACCCGAATTTTTGTCCTCGGTGAGTTGGATGCAGAATTGAAGAAGGCTTTTGATGTTTCGGTCGAGATCCAGAACTATCTGCAGGGTGCTTTGAAACCCGGAGCGATCTGTGAAGAGCTCTTCCTCGATGCCGTCAAGATGGCTGAAGATGCCGGGCTTGGCGACTATTTTATGGGAATGCCGGGCGAGCAGGCACGTTTTGTCGGTCACGGTGTCGGTCTGGAACTGGATGAATTTCCGGTTATTGCACAAGGCTTTAAAATTCCACTTCAGGCGGGCCATGTTATTGCCATTGAGCCTAAGTTTGTTATCCCCGGCAAGGGAGTCATCGGTATTGAGAATACCTTTGCGGTGACTGCCGATGGCGGGCTGAGAATCACCGATATTCCTGACGCGATTACCCCCCTGTAAAACTGTTTTGTGCGGTACTGCGGAGGGCAGTACCGCACAGATTTAATTACAATTTTAGTCATAAATAAAGTAATGAAAACGCCGCGTTGGTAAAAATAAAATGGCGTTTCTTTTTTAATTGACATGCACGTAAGCGATATTTACTATGGACGCACTTAAGGAGGTGTTGTGATGGAAACAGAGGTTTATGTCGTAGAAGGAAAAAGGACTCCGTTTGGTTCTCTGGGAGGGATGCTTTCGGGTGTTTCTGCCGCCGAGCTCGGAACGGCTGCTATCGCTGGTTTACTTGATGCCGCATCACTTTCACCGGAGGGTGTTGATGAGGTCATCATCGGTCAGGTGTTGTCGGGTGGTTGTGGACAGGCTCCAGCTCGTCAGGCGATGCGTGGAGCGCAGATTCCTGACCGGGTTCCGGCGCTGACAATTAATAAGGTCTGCGGAAGCGGGCTGAAATCAATCATGCTGGCTGCCGATTCAATCAAGCTTGGTGAGTCCGGTGTGGTTGTCGCTGGTGGCATGGAAAGCATGTCTCAGGCCCCCTACTTTCTACAAAAAGCCCGTTCCGGTTACCGGATGGGAAATGGAGAGATCATTGATCTGCTGGTCTTTGACGGGTTGACCGACCCCTACACGGGTCGCCACATGGGACAGATCGGTGAAGCGAGTGTTGAGCGCAACGGGTTGACCCGGGAAGAGCAGGACGATCTGGCAATCCGTTCCTATAAGCTGGCGCAGGCTGCAATCAAAGACGGCATTTTTGCTGAAGAGATTGTTCCTGTGGTGAAGACCAGCCGTCGCGGTGAGCAGGTTTTCAGTGAAGACGAAGAGCCTTTCAAAGGTGATGTCTCTAAGCTGCCCGGGCTCAAAACGGTCTTCAAAAAGGACGGCACAATCACTGCCGGCAACGCATCGACTATCAATGATGGTGCGGCAATGTTGCTGCTGGCTGATGCTGATGCTGTCAAGAAACACAATCTTACCCCAAGAGCACGCATCGTCGCGCAGGCAACCGAAAGTCTCCACCCCGATGAGTTCCCGGAAGCACCGATCGGCGCGATCGAAAAAGTCTGCAAGCGCGCTGGACTCACCCCCGATGATATCGATCTTTTTGAAATCAATGAAGCATTTGCCTCGGTCGCTCTCTTGTCGATCAAGGCCCACAATATTCCGCTGGATAAAGTCAATGTCAATGGTGGTGCCTGCGCGATTGGTCATCCGATTGGTGCCAGTGGTGCCCGTCTGGCTGTTACCGTGATCAACGAACTTCATCGGCGGAAAAAACGTTATGGACTGGCGACTCTCTGCATTGGCGGGGGAGAAGCTGTCGCGGTCATTTTCGAGCGAATTGCGTAGGGAGGACGAGGATATGATCAGCAAGGTAGGTGTTCTTGGGGCAGGTCAGATGGGTAACGGAATTGCCCACGTTTTTGCACAGTTCGGTTATCAGGTTGTGCTGTTTGATATTGCTTCGAGTCAACTGGAAAAAGCGGTCGTGACGATCAAAAAAAATCTGGAGCGGCAGGCCAAAAAAGAAATTATCGAAGAGTCTCTGGTTGCTGAAACAATGTCACGGATTACAACGACCGAGTCGATGGATGATCTGGCTGATGTTGACTTTGCCATCGAAGCGGTGACCGAAAAAGAAGAGCTCAAACTGGACATCTTCCGCAAGCTGGATGGGATCGTCAAAGCTGATGCTTATCTAGCATCCAACACCTCATCCATTCCAATTACTAAAATTGCAGCGGTGACGGAGCGGCCCGAAAAAGTTATCGGGATGCATTTTATGAATCCTGTCCCGGTGATGACATTGGTTGAAGTGATCCGCGGTCATGCCACCAGTGATGAGACGTTTGACGTCACCTCTGCTCTGGTTGCCAAACTGACAAAAGAACAGGCGGTTTCTCAGGATTATCCCGGTTTTATCGTCAATCGGATTCTGATGCCGATGATCAACGAAGCGGCATTTGCTCTTTACGAAGGGATTGCGACCGCTGAGGATATTGACAAGGGGATGAAGCTTGGAACCAATCAACCGATGGGCCCGTTGACGTTAGCCGATTTTATCGGGCTCGACACTTGTCTGGCAATCATGGAAGTCCTCTATGAAGGCTTCAAAGACCCCAAATATCGTCCCTGTCCATTGCTGGTCAAGATGGTCAACGCCGGTTACATGGGACGGAAGTCGGGTCGCGGCTTTCACGTTTATGAATAGCGGAGGGAACGCATGGAATTCAGTCATTTACTCATAGAGAAGCAGGACGGTATTGCTGTCCTGACAGTCAACAGTCCGAAAACCCTTAACGCTCTGAATAGCCGGATTATCGCTGATCTCGAGTGTGCTCTGTACGAACTGGAGCTCGATGCCGAGGTCAAGGTGATCGTTTTGACGGGAGCCGGAAAAGCATTTGTTGCCGGTGCTGACATCAAAGAAATGGCCGCAATGGGATCAACCGAAGGACACCAGTTTGGCCTGAAGGGGCAACGGATGATCCTTTCGATGGCCCGGATGGAAACCCCGGTGATTGCTGCTGTCAATGGTTTTGCCCTGGGCGGCGGGCTGGAACTGGCTCTGGCGTGTGATTTTATCTATGTGTCAGACAAAGCCAAGCTTGGTTTCCCTGAGGTGACACTGGGGATTATCCCCGGCTTTGGCGGGACACAGAATCTGGCGCGACGAATTGGCTCAGCCAAGGCGGGTGAGCTGATTATGACCGGCAAGATGATCGATGCCGCTAAAGCGGAAGCGTGGGGGATTGCCAACGAAGTCTTCCCGGCAGATGAGTTGCTGGACAAGGCGATGGCAACCGCGAAGCAGATCTGCTCGGTTGGAACTCTGGCCGTTAGCTATGCAAAGAATGCTCTGATTGCGGGGCTTGATATGACTCGCGAAGACGGCTTCCGCTACGAAGCTGCATTGTTCGGGGTGTTGTTTGGCAGTGAGGACCAGAAAGAGGGAATGAACGCTTTTGTCGAAAAACGTAAAGCCGATTTTAAAGGTCAATAGCCGACTCTTTATATAAAAGGAATTGAATCATGAATTTTGAACTGTCTCAAGATCATAAAGTTTTGCAGGATGCTGTCCGTGACTTCGTCAACAACGAGATCAAGCCGATCGCAGCTAAAATCGATGAAGATCATGCGATTCCCGATGAGCTTGTCCGCAAGATGTCTGAAATGGGTTTTCTCGGCAGTTATCTGCCTGAAGAGTACGGTGGTGCCGGGCTTGATATGCTCTCTTATGCCATCGTTATCGAAGAGGTTTCAAAAGCTTGCGGGTCGAGTGGTGTACTGATTTCAGCTCATACCTCGCTGGCATGTGGTCCTATCGATACCTTTGGGACTCACGAGCAGAAACTGAAGTGGTTGCCGCCATTGAATACCGGCGAAAAAATCGGTTGTATTCTGTTGACCGAGCCCGATGCCGGGAGTGATGCCGGGGCGGTGACAACAAGCTACAAACGCGATGGTGATGATTTCATCATCAACGGCTCCAAAATCTTCATCACCAACGGTGGTTACCTTGGGACCGGCGTTTTGTTTGCCACTCATGATAAGTCACTGAAACACAAGGGAATTTCGGCGTTCATTATTGATCTGGAAACCCCGGGTGTTTCGATTATCAAAAACGAAAATAAAATGGGGATCCGCGGAACCTATACGACAGCATTCGCTTTAGATGATGTTCGGATACCGGCAGAAAACCTTCTCGGTGAAGAGGGGCAGGGCTTTAAGATCGCCATGGACACCCTCAACGGTGGTCGGGTTGGCATTGCAGCACAGGCGCTTGGCATTGCTGAAGGTGCATTTGAGCGGGCTCTCGCATATTCGAAAGAGCGTAAACAGTTCGGTAAGACGATCAGCTCGATGCAGGCAATCCAGTTCAAACTGGCCGATATGTATGCCCAAATCGAAACCAGCAAGCTGATGACGTACAAAGCAGCCTGGATGAAGGACGCGAAACTCGAATATTCGATGGAATCCGCCATGTGTAAAATGCTGGCTTCTGAAGCGGCAACCTACGTGACCAAAGAGGCGATTCAAATTCACGGTGGTTATGGATTTATCTGTGACTACGAGGTTGAGCGGATGTATCGCGATGCCAAGATTACCGAAATCTACGAGGGAACCAACGAAGTGCAGAGGGTCGTTATCTCAAAACAACTGCTGCGTTAAAAAGATCCGAACAGGACAATGCCGATGCAACTGACGCGTGAAATTTATTGGAATGTGGGGCATGGAGTCGTTTTGCCGATGTATCTGCTGGTATTTGCGGCAGTCGGCATTATGGTATGGGGTTTTCGCAAGCGACTTGCTTTGTATCAGCAGGGCAAGTCGCTTAACCGCTTTGACCAGAAGGGTTTACGGTTCAAGCGGATGGTTGCCGAAATTATCGGTCAGGTCAAAGTCCGGCGGGTATCCAGTGGTGGTTTGCCCCATACTCTGTTTTTCT
>JAMOPE010000415.1 GCA_027064785.1 Geobacteraceae bacterium | reverse complement strand
CGAGAAGCCAATTCTGAATCCGCCCCAGTGCTTCCCTTTCACGCGGATTGGCGCAGAAACATCCCACATGGTGACGCCGGTGTCACGGTGATAAACCTGTTTGAGTAACGGCTCGGTATTTTCAGCAGCAGCCAGACCGACTTCATCGTTAAAAATTCGTTTAGTCCGGTTGCCAACCAGATCCTTCCTCTGATCACCGGTAATCGGCTGCTGATAACGGGTATTGTGAGTGGGGAGATAACCCATTCGGTCAACAGCAACAGCGAAAACAACAGATTCATCCTTGAGAAACTCATCTTCGAAAGGAAGAATCGCTTTGTCGAGGTAAAAGTCGTACTTGGTATGATACTTCTTCGGTTCAAATCCGGGAATTTCTTTGTAGTCGGTATCAAACGCTTCATCAAGGGTAAAAACCCCGTTATCAATCGCTTCTTCTAGCAACTTACCAACCATCTTCGCGCCAACAACGGCCTCAATTTCGCCCCGTTTCAGCAACTGTGCTTCCAAGCTCTGTTTCTGCTGGTTAACGATATAGTACCCACCTGCGACGATAACAACAAACAGGAGAACATTAACAACAACAGTGACCTTTACGCCGATTTTAGCAAACACAAACAACCTCCCTTTTCAGTTATTTTCTTTTATAAACAACACGAACGGCACCCCAGTGGCGACCCTGAATCGTGATTGGCACCGACATGTCAGTCAAAGTACTGCTTCCGGCATCAGTCTGATACGGTTGCATCAAATACGGTTTCTCATTCCGCGCAGCGGCTAAACCGGTCCGACCGTTGAACATCCGTTTTGTCCGGTTAATTTTGATATCAACATACGAATAACCGGTTAACGGTTTTGAAAAGTTAGAATTATGGGTCGGAACATAACCATTACGATCAACAATATAAACAGCGAGAACTCGCTTATCGTAAGCCTGATATTTATCGATAATTGGCTGAACAACACCATCAGAAAGGAGATCATACTGGGTGCGATACTTCTGCGGACTGGTATCAGGAATCGGGATATAAAAGGTATCAAATAGCTGGGGGATGCTTAATTTCCCCGATGTCAGCAACAAGTTAAATTGTGCAGTCACCTCATCTCGGCACTCCATTGCCCATTTTTTGACCTGTTTATCAAACGGGGTCAACGTTTCAGCTGCACCGACCGGAGCCGCAATAATGAATAATACAACCAGTAAACAAAGTTGTCTGCGAAGAAAGCTCATCGTTTATCCTCCATACGACACAATTTCAATTTGATTCCCCGCCCTGTCAGCAGACTCCACCGACATAATAACTTGTTATTTAAAATCCTCTCACAATTAAAGTCAAGTAAAATCATAGGAGATATACGTACCACCATACCAATCAGGATAATATCCGGTAGGGAGCCGTTGCGTAGCAATGGAAGTTTGGAGTCTGATCTGAATCGAGAACCGACATAATGCGATCACGATTGACGGGGTGGGAAACACGGCGGGAAACTTCGCCTTCCGAGCACCATGCAACTTCTGGGGTTTCTTCACTGGGAATCAACGAACCGGAAGCATAACGGGCGACAAAACAGAAAATCATTGTTGCCGGAGATGAAATTTTCGACCAGATGACGGCCAGCTTTGCATGGCTGATCGTCACTCCCGTCTCCTCCAGGACCTCCCGACTCAGGGCAAAAATCAACCCTTCACCTTCTTCGATACGCCCCTGTGGAAGTTCCCAGCCACGGATGTGATGCCTCACTAACAAAATTTCGTCGTCAGGATTGCGAACCAGACAACTGACAACCAGAACATGCTTCGGTTGTTCCATTACCTGCCTCCACCCGGTGATTTTGTCCCGACAACCCGCTGCTGTAAAGATTCAGCAAGAGGCCCCTTGGGCAACAACACCCAGAGTTGGCCATCCTGTTTCATTTTTCCGGCAACTTTGCCGGCATCGTTGCCCATTCCCCAGAAGAAATCGGCTCGAACCTGACCTTTAATAGCACCACCGGTATCCTGAGCAACCATCAACTGCTTCAAAGGAAAATCGGTACCGGGATAAGTTGTCGAAAGAAACACCGGCGCCCCCAGAGGGATCGTCCGTGGGTCAACCGCAAGACTGCGTAATGGCGTTAGTGGAATCCCCAAGGCACCCGGTGGGGATTGGATATCCTCAGGAAGTTGGCGAAAAAAGACATAACTAGGATTTTCTGCCAGCAACTTTCTCCCAGCATCAGGATTTTTTTCAACCCAACGGCGAATATTCTGCATCGACATCTGGTCACGAGTCATTTCATGCCGATCCAGCAATAATTTACCGATAGATTTATACGGATGACCATTCTGATTAGCATAACCAACCATGATCAGTTTTCCATCAGGCAACCGAATCCGCCCTGAACCCTGTATGTGGAGGAAAAACAATTCTACCGGGTCTTTCACCCAGAAAAGTTCCTGCCCAGACAAAGGGTTCTTTTCAGTGTCAATTTCACCACGTTCAAAGTACGGCACCACACGATTACCAACAATTCGCCCCCTAAGTCGATACTTACCCAATTCGGGGTAAAGCTGAGACAGGTCGATGACCAGCAAGTCGTCAGGTTGGCGATAGAGAGGATAACGATAGACTTCTGTTTTTTTACGGCTGCCCTCTAACTCCGGACCATAATAGCCGGTAATCAATCCACGAGTATCACCATCTTTGTTAACAACGCGGTACGGTTGGAAAAAATCTTCAAAAAACTTCCGTGCAGCCATTTCATCATCAACCGGAACCTTTTTAGCCTCAGCACAAACCCGTTGCCACTCCTGACGTTTAGCAATCGCACGGCAACTCTTTTTGAATGTTTCAAGTGCAGCAGCAGGACGATCAAGAACCCAGCCATCAACTTGCGCCCAACTATCTTCCTGTAAAGGTTTAAATTCAGCCTCTGCAGGCGGAGTTGCCGGTGGTGGCTCACCCTTCTTACCGAGGCAGCCATTCAAAACAAGCAGTAATAATAAAAAGAGAAGCCAACGTTTCATAAATATCCTAACAACATAATTCTAACTTGAATCTCCGGACAAGAAGAGAGTGATCAAGTCAATTACAACATATCAAGAGGGTCGACATCAACGTGCAGCTGAACCTGACGGGGGATTTTCAGACCGATATCTTCAAGTCGATTCAAACAATGACGCAGAAGAGGTCGCTCTGTCGACTTCAACAAAATCTGATATCGGCTTTTTCCCCGAAGGCGGGATAACGGACAGGGACTGGGGCCAAGAATTTCCACACCGTTCGCAATAGATTGCAGCGCACTCGAAAACTGCTGGGCGGCAGAACGAACCTGATGGTTATTATTTCCGGAAAAGATCAGATTCACCAGATGACCACAGGGTGGATAATTAAGTTCCTGCCGAAAAGGGAGCTCCTGCTGGTAAAAATCGCGATAGGCATGCTGTGCAGCACAGATCAATGCATAGTGGTCGGAGTTATAAGACTGAATATAGACTTTACCCCCGCCAGTTCGTCCTGCCCGACCGGCAACCTGAGTAAACAGAGAGAAGCTGCGTTCCGCAGAGCGGAAATCGGGGAAATTGAGAATACTGTCAGCACCAAGGACACCAACAAGGGAAACTCCCGGAAAATCGTGTCCCTTAGCGATCATCTGTGTTCCAACCAGAATGTCAATTTCACGTGACAACATCGCATCCATGATCTTTTGATGTGCCCCTTTACGACCTGTTGTGTCGCGATCCATCCGAGCTATTCTTGCAGATGGAAACAACTCCCCAAGCTCTTGCTCCAGTCTCTCCGTTCCTGCACCTTCAGGTGCAATATTCAATCCCTGACACTTATTACAACTTGTTGGAACAGGCTCTGTATAGTCGCAGTAGTGACACCTCAGGTGTCCGGCCGACTGATGGTAAGTCAGCGTAATCTCACAATTTGGGCAATGAAAGCTTTCGCCACAATCGGTACATAATAAAAAAGGTGAAAAACCGCGCCGGTTAAGAAGCAGGAGAACCTGCTCCTGCTTCTCAAGGCTCTGCTGAATGGCTTCAATCAGAGGATTTGATATTTCACCATCGTTCGGATGTTCCTTGAGATCAATAATTTCAACGTCCGGAAGCTCACCTGCATGTGCCCTCTGATCCAGAGAAAGACGCTTTAAAATTCCCAGCTCACTTCGATAATAACTGGAAAACGATGGCGTTGCACTTCCAAGGATAATCGGACAATTCTGCTGCTGGGCACGGACAAGGGCAAGATCTCGGCCGTTATAACGAAAACCCTCCCCTTGTTTGTAACTGGATTCATGCTCTTCATCGACAACAATCAATCCAACATTCTCAAGAGGAGCAAAAATTGCCGAACGGGCACCGATAACAATATCTATCTTTTGCCGAAGTATTTCACGCCAGGCATCGTAACGTGCACCAGCAGATAAGCCGCTATGCAACACGGCAATCTGCTTCCCGTGTTTTTCAAAGCGAGACCTGAACCGCGCAACCAACTGGGGAGTCAATGATATCTCCGGGACAAGAATCAATGCCTGCATCCCCTCCTCTAGGCATTGCTGTACCGTTTTCAGATAAACTTCAGTCTTGCCACTCCCTGTCACACCATGAAGGAGAAAACCTTGAAATGTTTTCTCTGTGATTGATGTGTTTATTGAATCAACCGCTTTTATCTGGGCATCATTAAGGGTCAGGCATTTATCATCAGTAATCTTGATATTCAAAAATGGATCACGAATAACCTCACGCTCTTCAACAGCAATGGCTTTCATTGCAACCAAACGTTTGAGAATTGCATAAGGCGAAGGAAACTTTTCACGAATAACAGCAAGGCCAGCAAATTCGTGCTGAGACAGGAAGGAAAAAATCTCGCGCTGGAGAGTTCCCCGAAGAACAACATTAGCATCGGTGACACAGTAGCAAGGTTCTGTGATTATCCTAGTCTTTGATTTTTCACTACCAAGATCGGCGGGCAATGCTGAACGGAGAACCTGTCCGACAGGATGGCAGTAATAGTCGGCAGCCCAGCGCAACAATTTAAGGAGTCCTTCAGTTAACAAGGGTTGCGTGTCGAGAACCTTTTTAATATCCTTAAGATCCTCAGCCTGACCCTTTTTAACACCGACAACAACCCCGATTGTTGATCGTCTACCAAACGAGACCGAAACCCTGCACCCGACAACAACCTCATCTTTGAGAGCAGCCGGGACTCGATAAGTAAAGAGCTGTTTAAGTGGGACGTTGACAGCAATGTCAGCAATAATATCAGGCAAAGTTTTTACTCAATCGAACAGGTGGATAAACCATCAGGTCCCATACCCAAGAAAACCGAGAAGATGATTAACGTCCTGCATCAATCCGGCAAATTGGTCACCTGATAAACTTTGTGCACCATCACACAAAGCACTGGCGGGATCAGGATGCACTTCCATCATCACACCATGTGCTCCTGCAACTAAAGCAGCTTTCGTCATAACAGGAACAAGCATCCGTTTGCCCGTCGCGTGACTAGGGTCTACGATGATTGGCAGGTGACTTAAATCGCGAACCAAAGGGACAACAGAAAGATCAAGAGTATTACGGGTTGCCTTCTCAAAGGTACGAATTCCCCTTTCACACAAAACAACCCGGCTATTTCCTTCAGCGAGAATGTATTCAGCGGCAGCAAGAAATTCTTCAATGGTTGCACTCATCCCGCGCTTCAATAAAACCGGATGGTTCGTCTTACCAACCTCCTTAAGAAGGTCAAAGTTCTGCATGTTGCGTGCACCGATTTGCAGCATATCGGCATATTGACAAACTTTATCAAGTTGCTCTATCCGCATCACCTCAGTCACAACGGGGAGATTAAAAGCCTGACCAGCCTGTTGCAGGTATTTTAAACCTTCAATACCAAGCCCTTGAAATGAATGGGGACCGGTTCTCGGCTTAAAAGCACCACCGCGCAACATCTGCCCCCCGCCATTTTTAACTTGTTCAGCAGCATCCATCATCTGCTTTTCGGTTTCTATTGAACAGGGGCCGGCAATAATCACCGGCTTCAACCCATCACCGAATTGAACTCCTGCGACATCGATCACAGATGCATCAGGGTGAAAATCACGTGATGCCATTTTGTAGGGTTTGCTAACATGGATCGTTTCACGGACACCCGGCAGAGTACGAATCGTCGAGTCATCGACATAGCCCTGATTACCAAGAACACCAATCGCCGTCCTAAGACTACCGGGAATCGGTTCTGCAGTCAGTCCCATCGCCTCAACGGCAGCCATAACCTGATCGACCTGTTCCTGGGTTGCATGCCGATGCATTACAATAAGCATAGAAACTCCTTTCAATACTAAACCACCATGCACTGAAAGTGCATGGGTTTGAGTCGGGACTGAAAGTCCCTAATCACCAAAATCTTTCCCTCTCCCTCGGGGAGAGGGTGGCGCAAAGCGTCGGGTGAGG
>JAMOPE010000414.1 GCA_027064785.1 Geobacteraceae bacterium | reverse complement strand
CTATCCTACCCGCGCCCGGCGTTTACACCTCAGCGGTGAAGTTAATCTTCGCTTTAATATTGGCCCCGGTGGCGAAATTGACGAAATTCTCGTTTCGGCAGAATCGCCCCACCCGATCCTGAGCCGGGCAGCAATCCGCGCTGTCAAGCAGGCAGCTCCATTTCCTCAACCGCAGCGCAAAATCAATGTTGAGCTGCCAATCCAGTTCACTTTAAATTGAAGCGGAATTGGGCGATTCAATCCAGTGAACGCAGCAGGATAACCTCGACCTCACTACCGGCAGGTAACACCGGGTTATCAATGGGAACTGGAAGCAGCGCATGGACCCCCAACAGGTCGTAGAACTGACTGCGTTGCTGCTGCTTTGTCGGAAAAAAATGTAAGCCACCACTGACGATTTTAAGTTTTCCCCAGAAAAATTGCTGGCGTTTTCCACCACCGGTAACGCCAACTGCCAGTTTAACCTTGAGCTGTGGCGCCAGGGGATTACAAAAGCCGGACAGACGCTGCAGAGCAGGCCGCACAAAGAGTTCAAAGGTTGTTGCTGAAGCACTGGGATTACCGGGCAAACCAAAAACCGGCAGCGAACCAATCAGCCCGAACAAAACCGATTTCCCCGGTTTGATCGCAACTTTCCAGAAAACTTCAGAAAAGCCCAGGTTATTAAACGCAGTCTGAACCAGATCCAGATCCCCAGTGGAAGTACCTCCGATTGTTAGCAGCAAGTCGGCATCCAACCCCTGCTGCAGCTGATCTTCCAAGCTGGCAACACGATCTCCGGCAATTCCAAGTAATACGGGTTCAATACCTTCCTCCCGCAATCGTGCTGCCAGCATATAAGCATTAGAATTGATGATTTTATCGGGCTGCGGGAGATCCGTCAGGGGAGCAAGCTCATCACCGGTTGAGAGGATGGCAACTTTAGGGCGTGGATAGACTTTAAGCTGGAGAACCCCAGCAGCAGCCAGAAGACCGATTGCTCCAGAGTCCAATATCGTCCCTGCCGCCAGAATCTGATCGCCACGACTGAAATCGTCCCCGCGTTGCCGCACATAATCACCAAGAGCGGGAGAAGTGGCCAACCTCAACCGATCGTCCTGTTGTTCAGCCTGCTCCAATGGGACGACCGTATCGCAGCCTGCCGGCAACGATGCGCCGGTCATAATTCTAACGGCTTCGGACAACCCAAGGTGGCGATTGAAGTTTCCACCGGCCGGGACAAAACCAACAATCTGCAGAGGAGCTCCTATGCTAAGACTGGCATGAGCAAAAGCGAAGCCATCCATCGTTGCGGTGGCAGCCCGGGGCAAATCAAGACGTGCAAAGGCCGTCTCCGCAAGAATCTGCCCGGTATGAACCTCCGGCAATAATTTCTCAGCCGGAGGCAGAGGGCAAACAGACTCAAGCACTCTGGCAACAGCTTCATTGTATGCCAGCATCGATCTCTCCTTCGGGCAATCAGGAACGTTTCTGCATAGGTATGGGTGGACGGGACTCCTCTTTTTTCACTTTAAACACAAGTTGCCCATACGGACAATTATCGATACAGGTACCGCAGTTCCAGCAATAGACGGTTGTCCCTTCACCCACGCTGGGGCTCAACCCCATGGGGCAGGCACGATCACAGGTACGACAGCCCTTGCAATTCTGCAAAATATTTTCAATGCGTACCCGTCGTTTCATCCCCAACAACGCCAAAAATGCCCCCAGGGGACAAAGGTAACGGCAGTAAAAGCGCTTGCTCGTCAGATTAAGAATCAGAACCAGGATGATAATTAATCCCTCTAACGGCAAGGTTCTAAAAAAGATCAGCATCATCAGTTCCCGACCGATCAGGCCCGGCGGAGACATAAACACAAATATCGGTGCACCCAGAACCAGAGTCAGAAACAGTTCCAAACCCAGAGCAAACCACAACATCTGGCGAAATAAAGTCCAGCGCTCGGGCGTTGCCGTTTTTTTGCTCAGCAGTTTTTTCAAGCGCTCCGACACTTCCGTAAGAAACGTAATCGGACAGATCCAGCTACAGAACACTCGCCCCAGAAGCAGTGCCAGCAGCACCGGGAAAAACAATGCCGCCAATAGCGGCCCGAAGGGCTCTCGAGTTACCAGCAAACTTTCCAGTCCCTCCAGAGGGGAAACAATCCAGAAGTCGCCGATACCGATTGATTGATACCAGCCCTGGATAAAATTGATGTCGTAATAGTAATTCAGCAATGGTGCCAGCAACAACAGCGCGAATGCTCCGGCAAGAACCAATAAACGCTTATTACCCCAGCTCCAGCGCATCATTGTGGGACCTCTGGCAATTTGATAGTGGCGTAGATCGGTTTAATATTGATCGCTTTCCCCCCCTGCTCCCGATTTACCAGACAGGCATTGGTACAAATACCACAGCCGACACAGTAACGTTCATCTACGTAGGGCTTAAATTCTTCCATGCGGATTGCAGTGTCACGAAACGGACAGACGTTATAGCAGGTTTTACACATCAACAGGCTGTCGGGTTTCCAGGAAACGCAGGTATGCTGATCAATCACCGCCAAACCCATTCGGGTCTCGTGCTGTTCGATAGGGAGCAGTGCCCCGGTAGGGCAGACGTGGACACACTTCATGCACAGAAAACAGGGTTTTTTTTCAACATCGATGATGGGAGTTCCGGCACTGAGACCGTGACGAATATCGAGCAACTCAATGCAACGATAAGGACAGACTTCTACACAACGGCCACAGCGGATACACTTGCCCGGATAAACGTGTTCCATAACAGCTCCGGGGGGGCGGAGAAAATTATCCCGGAGGGGTGAGGCCGCCAGAGTTTTGGCCTGGGATACTGTCGGAACACAGAAAAATCCGGCAACAGCTGCCAGAAATTTAAGAACAGTTCGCCGGCTTTTCCCCTTTTCGTCCAAAGGAAAGGGTCGGTTTAAGTTCACCACTTTCAATTTTTTCAATTTCATCTTCAGCATGAAAGTAAGTTACTCCCAACGAAAGAACGCCATCGATCTTCTGTAAGTCTCTGGTCAATTGTTCCATTTCATCCGAGGTCTCAGTGTCAATAACTGCCACCGCATTTCCTTCTTCATCGACACCATGAATTTCGATCTGGGAGAATTTGGCAAACTGAGTCAGTACCTCATCTTGGATTGATCGATCCAGGGCGATAACAAAACCACCTATAGGCATATTTATTCCTTTTGTCGGGGCAATTCAGGAATTGCCCCGACCTGTAATTATAAAATCACCTTCCCGAAAAATCAGGTCACAATAAATGGTTTCAGTGCTTTCGGCCCGGAAACTCGCTTGATCCGACATGCACAGATCTTGAATTCCGGTTCCTTGGAACCTGGATCAAAGCTGTCTTTGACCACCTTGTTGATCATCCGATCCTCGTGCATATCGTGCCAATAGGCAAAGACCATCCCTTCAATCGGCCCTTCCATGACCTTGGCAGGCATGGTGACCTTGCCACGACGTGACTCGATTTCGACCATATCATTCGGCTTGATCCCGTATCTCATGGCATCTTTCGGGTTGATTTCAACAAAAGAGTACGGGTTGGCACGCATCAGCTCCGGAATCCGCCCAGTCATGCTGGTCGTATGCCAGTGGTCAATGACCCGCCCGGTGGAAAGATACATCGGCCAATCAGCATCGGGCTCTTCATCAGCACCCGCCTGCGGCCGTATCCAGATCCAGAGTTTTTTATCGGGGTGTGCCGGGCCATAGAACTGGAATGGTTTTTCGTTTTTGGACATGCTGGTCGCCATCGGGTCGACCCCCTTAACAAACTTCATCACCGTTCCACCGGTCAGGGCAAAGGCCTCCGTTGGTGCCGGCCACTGAACTCCATCGGCCATTTGCTTCAGCACCGTGTAACTGGCACCACGCAGATCGTTATCCCGGCCTTTGGTCAATTTCTGCGTATACTCATCCCAAATGGCCTGAGGCTGCTCAACATACATCTCCTTGCCAAGAAATGGTTTCACTGTCTGCAGGACAACCGGATCATTCAAATATTTTGCCATCCTGGCACACCACTCGGTCGCAATCCAGGTTTCAGGGCGCGCCTCACCCGGAGACTGAACGACTTTGGGGGTCAGTTGACTACGGCGCTCGGTACACCCGTAAACACCACTCTTTTCAAAGTGAAAAGCTGTTGGCAAAACCAGATTTGATAACTCCGTCGTCCGGGTCGGGAAGATATCGCTGGTGACGATGAAGACATCCTCGCGAGCCATCCCTTTGCGATAGAGGTCAACGTTAGGCAACGATTGCGCAGGACTGGTGCAGTTGATCCAGATTGCCTTGATGTCGGCAGAGTTGACCTGCTGGAACATCTTGATCGTATGCGCGCCCGGTTTTGGTGCGATCCGCCCTCGCGGAATCCCCCAGGCATCTTCCACCTGATTTCGCAGCTTTTCTTTGACGACAAGACGGTGCCCCGGCAGGATATGGCACAGACCGCCACCTTCACGCACGCCGCCACAAGCATTTGGCTGGCCGGTCAAAGAGAAACTGTCTGCCCCCTCGCGACACAGTTGACCGGTAAGGATATGCAGATTATGGATCAGATTGTTGGCCCAGACCCCGCGCTTACGCTGGTTGATCCCCATACACCAGAAACTGACCGTTCCATCACTCTTGGCAAACATGCGTGCCGCTTCACGGATCATCTTTGCGGTGATGTTGCCGCCGCAAATTTTGGCAGCTTTTTCGGGAGTGTAGTCCTGTAGAGACTTCCAGTAGGCCTCCATATCAACCAGGACTTTTTTGCCCTTACGGAACACCGCATAGTCGGCGATGAATTCTTTATCATACAGTTTTTCATCGATGATGGTGTAGGCCATTGCGTTGAGCATTGCCAGGTCGGTACCAGGTTTGAACTGCATGTGCATATCGGCAATCCGGCTGGTTGCAGAAAAGCGTGGGTCAGCGTTGATGACCTTGACCTTGTCCTTATTATTCATTTTGTGACGCATAACCCGGCGGAAAATGACCGGATGAGCCTCTGCCATATTGGAGCCAATCAGAAACATACACGAGGATTTTTCAATATTCGCGTAGCTGCCAATCGGTTCATCCGCACCAAAGGAGGTCAAGTAGCCACCGACGGCACTGGCCATGCAAAGTCGTGGATTACCTTCGACATTGTTGGTCTGCAATGCAGCCCGCATAATTTTCTGAAACAGATAAGTTTCCTCGGTCAGGCACTGCCCTGAACCGTAATAGGCCGTACTGTTCGGCCCGTACTGCTGCTTGGCCTCGGCAAATTTTCTGGCAGCGATATCCAGTGCCTTATCCCACGAAATTTCTTTAAAGGGCTGATCTTTGCGCTCCCGATACAACGGCATAGTCAAGCGGTCGGGATGGTTCATGATCTTGTAAAACATCATCCCCTTCATGCACAAATAGCCGAAGTTGGTCCGGGATTTCGGTTCGCCACGCATTGCCACTGGCTGCCCCTTGGAATTGATACCCAGCTGAACCCGACAACCGGTGCCACAGAGACGACAGGTGCCACGATGCCAACTTGCCACATCTGCGGCGTTAGCCTCACCGGCAACAAAAGGCAGATTCATCCCGATATAAGATGCTGCCGTCAACGCAGCTGTATTTTTGATAAAGTCACGACGTGATAAACTCATAGTCTCCTCCCTTTCTCTCTTTTTAGTTGATCAAGAAGCTGTGAACATCGTGACATTCCCAGCAAGTTTGTTTACCGGTATGCTCTCCCAGTTTGTCAGTGTGGCAGGAACCGCATGACTGAACCATATCTGGAGTAACCTGGAGGTTCTCGTAAGTTCCATGGCATTGATAACATTTGACGTTGCCGATTCCGTGAGTGCTGTCATACCACTCACTGTAGACTGTTGGAGTCACCTCCCGGTGGCAATCAGAACAGGCAATCAGCATATCCTGCTCACTTAAGGAAGGGTGTCCTGCTTTGGTCGCTGTCGGCAACATGCTGCTGCAGGCTGCTAACACGACCAATGTAGCCAGTGCCAATAGAACCAAAACTTGTTTTTTCACTACATACCTCCTGCTCAGATAAAAGCTCGGTTTGATGGGATTTTTCTGCTCAGAGTGGCAGATCCTGATGGCAGAAAAATAACTTGCGTAGAAGGGATAAAGAAAATAGCGTAGTCAATATTTTCAGCGGCTATCCGCTTCATCCCCTCAACCAAAATATATCTCTATTTCCTACTAAAAAAGCATAACACTCGAAAAACAGTAAGCAATGGGCATGCCGAAAAAAAAAGTAAGTGATTGCTGCTGTATCGTTTTTATTGTATATCTCGCCATGTTACTAGGCGGTAACATGGCGAGATATCAGTGTTACTTTTTAGTAGTGTCAGAAGTGCGGGGGAGGGATGGGTGGTAGACTCTTGAGGAACAGATGGTCAAGCCATAATCAGCTTTCACATTAAGGAAGCA
>JAMOPE010000413.1 GCA_027064785.1 Geobacteraceae bacterium | reverse complement strand
GTCCGGCAATCTGAACAAACAGAATTTTTGATCCACTGGGCGTTTCCAGAAGAATCCCCGCCTGTTCATTTGATTTGCTCGCTTTATCATATGACGCATTCACAAACTCACCTTTATTGTAATACATGTCAACAACCTTGCCATCGCACGGAACCCGATTGACGTGGACGTTGAAAACCGACATAAAAATGCTGACCTTGGTGACTCGCTGATTAAAATAGCGTTCTTCATCGACTTCACCGACAAAAATCACTTTACCATCAGCAGGAGCAACAACAAGATTATCTCCCGTAGGGACAACCCGCTCCGGATTGCGAAAGAAGTAAACTGTGAACAATGTCAGCGCCAATAATTGTACGGTGAGGCATGGCCAGCCCAGCAGGGCAAAGACCAGCGTAATAAAACCGAATAAGGCAATAAACGGGTAGCCTTCTTTGGCGATGGGTTGATTTCTATTTTGCATGAGAATCCTCTGTTTCAAGAAAATTAAGCGAGTGCCCCTTTGGCTCCACGACCGATAACAACCGGACCGGAGCGAACAACTTCTTTAATCCCCATGGGTCGTAACAATTCAAGAATACCGTTAATTTTTGCCGGAGCACCGGTAATTTCAATCGTGTACGATTTGGGGGTGACATCGATAACTTTAGCCCTGAAAATATCGACAATCCGTAATGCTTCAGCACGACTATCACCATCGGTCGAAACTTTGATCATCGCAAGCTCCCGCTCAATATATTCCTCGTCAGTAAAATCGACAACCTTAATTGTCGAAATCAACTTATTCAGCTGCTTGGTGATCTGTTCCAGTATCCGATTATCGCCCCGGGTTACCAACGTCATCCGTGAAGTATCGGCATCCATTGTCGGTGCAACTGAAAGGCTTTCAATATTAAAACCACGGCCCGAAAACAACCCGGAAATACGCGAAAGAACACCGAATTCATTTTCTACAAGAACCGAAATTGTATGCTTCATGAATCTATCCTCCTGACCGTCACCGGTCGAAATCATTTAATTAGGACGCCAGTACCATTTCGTGGATTGCCTTACCGGCGGGAACCATCGGTAAAACATTTTCTTCACGCGAAACTTTGAAGTTCATCAGAACCGGGCCGGGAGTTTCCAACGCCTTTTTGATTGTCGCTTCAACTTCATCAACTTTGGTTGCCTGCAATCCAGTCGCACCGTAAGCCTCGGCCAATTTGATAAAGTCAATGGGCAGTTCCATCACCGTTTGGCTATAACGCTTGTCAAAGAACATTTGTTGCCATTGGCGAACCATCCCGAGATAATTGTTATTCAGGATGGCAATTTTAACCGGCAGTTTATATTGAACCAGCGTTGCCAGTTCCTGCGAGTTCATCTGGAATGAACCATCACCGGAGATATCGATAACCTGACGGTCAGGAAATGCAACCTGAGCCCCAAGAGCCGATGGCAAACCAAACCCCATTGTCCCCAAGCCACCGGATGTCAAAAATGTTCTGGCCTGACGGAAGGGGAAAAACTGGGCCGTCCACATTTGATGCTGACCGACTTCAGTCGTAATAATAGCGTCATCATTGGTCAGTTCGGCAATCTTCTCAATAACAAACTGCGGCTTGATGGTCGATTTTGCGGAGCGGTATGTCATCGGATGCCGCTCTTTCCACTCATCAATCATCGAACGCCACTCTGACGTGTTCTCAACCATATCTTCAACCAGTTCCGGTTTCTGATTGAGACGCCCATGAAGTTTACCGAGGACATCTTTCAGGTCACCAACAATCGGCAGATCAACTTCAACATTTTTACGAATTGACGTCGGATCGATATCGACATGGATGACCTTGGCTTTTTCAGCAAAACTGTCAATTCTTCCAGTTACCCGGTCATCAAAGCGGGCCCCGACAGCAATCAGCAAATCACATTCGGTCACTGCCATGTTCGCATAGAAAGTTCCGTGCATCCCGAGCATCCCCAGTGCCAACGGATGGCGTTGAGGAAAGGCAGCCATCGCCATCAAGGTTGTTGTCACCGGAATCCTAGTTTGTTCTACCAGTTTCAACAGTTCACTGTCCGCCGAAGAGAGGGTCACACCGCCACCCACATAAAGAACCGGTTTGCGGGCCGCCAAAAGCATCTGTGCCGCTTTCTCAATTTGCCGGGAATTACCGCTATATGTCGGCTTATAACCGCGCAAGCTAACCGACTCGGGGTAACTGAACTCGTGGGTGGCGACCTGCACGTCTTTTGGCAGATCGACCAGAACCGGGCCGGGACGACCTGTCCTAGCAATATAGAAAGCCTCTTTCAGGGTTTTTGCCAGATCTTTAATATCCTTAACAAGGAAGTTATGCTTGGTACATGGACGGGTAATTCCACACATATCGGCTTCCTGAAAGGCGTCGTTTCCGATCAGCGGAGTCGGAACCTGACCAGTGATAATCACCATCGGAATCGAATCCATGTAAGCGGTTGCAATTCCGGTCACAGTGTTCGTTGCTCCGGGACCACTGGTTGCGATAGCAACACCGACTTTTCCGGTACAGCGGGCATATCCATCAGCAGCGTGGACAGCAGCCTGCTCGTGGCGGGTCAGGACGTGATTGATCGATGATTCATACAGATCATCATAGATGTTGATAACAGCTCCACCGGGGTAACCGAAAACGGTATCCACCCCTTCAAGCTTGAGAGATTCAAGTAAAATCTGCGACCCGGTCAATGCCATCTGTGCCTCCTCTAAGTTTACAATCTATATAAATTCGTTTCGTATCTATCAGTGGTGCATTGGTCAGTCCAGTCCGACAACCTGAACGCCAGATACAGCAAAGGGTTTAAGCACCTGCTTAAACCCTTTGCTGTATCAAGATGTCCCGTTGTTACAAAACGGGGTCAGGCGGTAACCGAATGGATAATCTTCTCCATTTCATCCTTACCAACTAGCTTCATTTTTTTCACTTTATTCATTTCCAGCTCTTCTTCAGGGGACAGATATGACTTTTTATCATACTCAGACAGCTGTTTTTCAAACAGACAATGTTCTTCGTAGAGCATGCGGAAACGGGGGTTAGTCTCGGTAAGGTTTTGCAAAAGGGTCTGATCAATGTCCATTGGCACCTCCGCACATGTAAGTGGTTATAACTAATAAAAGCTATCAACAAAATAACCAATTCTGTTGAATATTGTCAACCACTAACCCCGTTTTATCTGCTCCGCTTGGTAGATAAATTCAGCTCGGCATCGGAGGGACGAATATAGATCGGAACGATATCGGCAGCACGACAAGTCAGATCGGAAGACCACGCCTGAATAGCCAGCCATACCGCCTGTGAGGCGCGAAGTTGATGGGCAGAGGCCGTTGGGATAAAAGCTCTGCCTCCCAGGGAGTCTTCGATCAATTGCCGATAGGACAAAACTCCGTCACCAACCAGTGCAACATCACCCGTTAGAGAATCAAGAACCTGCTGTGGCGGGAGAACAGTCGCTGATTCAACTGCAATCGGACCACGTACAGAATCCCACTTAAACAACTGCGTATAAACCTCTTGTTTCCGGGCATCAAGAAAGGCACAGATTGGATACGGAGACAAAGGAAGGTTCATTGCGATCGTTTGCAATGAGGAAATGGGGATAACCGGCTTGCCGACAACTTGAGCCAGACCTTTGACTGTCGCGATACCAATCCGGAGCCCGGTAAAAGAACCCGGTCCGGTCACCACAACAAAAAAATCGAGATCGTCGAGCGACCAAGCTGCCTCATCAAGAAGCAGATCAATTTGCTTTAAAAGCTTTTCACTGTGAGTACTTCGAACATTTAACAGTGATTCAGCAACCAGAGTTTCACCGCAACACAACGCGACACTTCCCGTCATCGAAGAGCTGTCAACCGCAAGAACTTTTAATTTATCCATCCCGCAACTATCCCCACAACCTGACGATATCGTTGTAGAATGCAACCATCATCAACATCAGCAACATCGCCATTCCCACCTGCTGTGCCAGCTCACGGGTCCGAATTGGTACAGGACGACGGATAATCAACTCAATCAGATAAAAGAGAATGTGTCCGCCGTCAAGAATCGGGATCGGCAGTAAATTCAGAATTCCCAGCTGGATTGAAATAAAAGCCAGAACCGAAAGGATTGCTGACAAATCGGTCTGAGCTGCCTGCCCGGCAATCTGAACCACCGTAATCGGTCCACCAATATTTTTGGTTGAAACATTCCCGGTAAACAGTTTCTGGACAAAAACAACCGTCAGATCAATCAGCTCCCAGGTTTTCTCAGCCCCCTTTTGTATTGCCTCGACAAACCCGTAACGGGTCAGTTCTGAGCTATAAAGCGGAGCAATTCCCAATAGATAAGCCCCTTCACCGTCCTGTTGAACCGGAGTCAATTCAACTGTCATTTTTTTTCCATCGCGCTCCAGTTCCACATCAACGGGCTTGGCACCGACCTTCTGAATTGTCCCGCGCAGGTCATACCATGAAGTGATTGGATAATCGGCAATCCGCAAAATCAAATCACCTTCCTGCATCCCGGCTTTTGCAGCCGGCATATTGGGTGCCAACCCGCCAATCTGTGCAGCCTGTCCCGGCAACAAGCCCAAGGCCTGCATTCCCTGTAAACTGTCATTATCGGCAGGGATTGTCAGCTGAAGCTGCTCTCCATCACGATCAACAAGAAACTCAAGCGATTCACCCGCCTGACCAAGAAATTTTTTATTGGTATCATTCCAGTTTTGCACCGGCAGCTGATTCAGCGAAACAATACAATCTCCCGACTGAAAACCACCCTGATCAGCAATCGACTCGGGAACAACATAACCAATGCAGGCAGGCTCTTCCAGATAGGTCGGCATCTGAACACCGATCATAAACGAAAGAGGAAGAATCAGTAGCGGCAGCATCAGATTCATAATCGGCCCGGCAGAAACAATGGCAAGACGCTTGGCAACTGACTGATCAGCAAAAGAGCGTGCCCTTTCCTCTTCTGTCAGCTCAGCCTCTTCTCCCTGGTCGCCGCCGCCCTCGCCCAGCATCTGAACGTAACCACCCAAGGGGATCGCACAGATCTGATATTCGGTTTCACCGTGCTGGCGCGAAATCAATCGCGGTCCGAATCCGAGAGAAAATTTCAAAACTTTCACGCCGCACATTTTGGCAACGACAAAGTGTCCCAGTTCGTGAACAAAAACCAGCACACCCAGCATCAAAATGCCAGCCATAATTGTTGTCATGCAACTCCTCCGCTAATCAATTCTTTTGCTTTGTGACGCCCCCAGAGATCGGCTTGCAATGCCTGCTCTACAGTTGTCAATACCCCACCCTGATGATGTTGCATCGTCTGTTCTATAACTTGTGGAATTCCCAGAAAACTAAGCTTATTACGTAAAAAAGCGTCGACAGCAATCTCATTGGCAGCATTCATCACTGCCGGAACCGTCCCCCCCCGAGCTAGAGCATCATACGCCAATCTTAGACAGGGAAACCGTTCCAGATCGGGGAGAGAAAAAGATAACCGACCGATTTCACACAGGTCAAGTGCTGGCTGATCCAGTGGAAGCCGCTCAGGCCACGATAAAGCGTAAGCAATTGGTGTTTTCATATCGGGAATCCCCAACTGCGCAATAACAGCACCATCACGGTACTCGACCAGCGAGTGAACAATGCTCTCGGGATGAATATGGACATCAATCATCTCGGCAGGAAAATTGAACAGCCAGCGGGCCTCAATCACTTCGAGCCCTTTGTTCATCATTGTTGCCGAATCAATCGATATTTTTCGCCCCATATCCCAATTGGGATGAGCAAGAGCATCTGCCGGAGTTATAGAGGAAAATTGATCGCAAGGGGTAGCGCGAAACGGCCCGCCGGAAGCGGTCAACAAGAGTCGCCGGACATCATCACGCCGCTGGCCACTCAACGCTTGATAGATTGCGGAATGCTCACTGTCAACCGGAATCAATTTGACCTTCTGCCGCCCCACTTCAGCCATGACCAAGCTTCCGGCAGTAACAAGTGTCTCTTTGTTGGCGAGAGCAATATCTTTGCCTGCCTTTATCGCAGCCATTGTCGGGACCAATCCGGCGGCACCAACAACCGCAGCAACCACCATATCTGCCGTTTCAACAGTTGCACAGCGGATCATTCCCTCTATCCCACAGAATACCTCAACGTCAGAACCTCGAAATAGAACTGAAAGGTGATCACGATCTTCAGAGGAAGCAACAGAAACGATTTTAGGATGGAACATCTCAATCTGCTGCTTTAACAGTTCAATGTTGTGGCCAGCAGACAGGGAAACAACCTGATAACGGTCGGAAAAGGCACTAATGACGTTTAAGGTACTGACACCGATGGATCCGGTTGAGCCAAGAATTGCGATACTCTTCAAGCGAAGCCTCAGCCTCCGTAACAGTAACGGGCAATGTAATAAACAATAGGAAATGCGAATAACAAACTATCGAGACGATCCAGAA
>JAMOPE010000412.1 GCA_027064785.1 Geobacteraceae bacterium | reverse complement strand
ATCAAAATTTTCGGAAAGGATCACTGCTGCTGCGACAACCGGCCCCGCAAGGGGGCCGCGCCCCGCTTCGTCAATCCCGGCAATCAGCTTAAACCCACGCTGCTGCGCCCGCTGTTCGAAATAGAGGGTTGATTCTTCACTGGTAAACAATTCGAGAGAGTCCATATTCCCCGCCACAAAACAAAAAAAGCCCCCAACGGCAACCGCTGGGGGCTTATCTTAACCAATATTATGTGCTCAGACCATCCGTTTTTCGGCAATCCGTGCAGCTTTACCGCGCAAGTTACGCAAGTAGTAAAGTTTAGCCCGGCGAACCTGACCAACCCGGACAACTTCGATTTTGTCGATGTTGGGTGAATGGAGCGGGAAAATCCGCTCAACACCGATAGCACCCGACATTTTACGGACAGTGTATGAAGAACCCAGACCACGGTTGACCCGCTTGATGCAAACGCCCTGGAAAATCTGAATCCGCTGTTTCTCGCCTTCGGTAATCTTGACGTGAACCTTGATGGTATCACCAGCCTTGAAGCGTGGGATGTCCTTCTTGAGTTGTTCCAGTTCTAATCTATCAATGATGTTCATCTTTTATTCCTCCTCGGTTTAACCAGCCGTTTTTCAATACTTTTTGTGTTATGTAAAAAATCTTCTTTTATTTCTCTTTATCGTTACGTAAGCGATCCAAGACCTTTCGATCACTGTCGCTGAGCTGTGCACGTTCTAGCAGTTCCGGTCGCCGCTGTAAAGTCCGCAGCAACTGTTGTTCACGTCGCCATGCTGCAACCTTACCATGATCTCCCGACAACAGGATTTTTGGAACCGCCATCCCATTAAAAACAGCGGGACGAGTATATTGCGGATATTCAAGCAACCCGTCTGAGAATGAATCAATCTCAGCACTGTCGCTTGATCCAAGAACTCCGGGAAGATGGCGTGAGATCGCATCGATCATCACCATCGCCGGTAATTCGCCACCGGTCAAAACAAAATCTCCGATGGAAAATTCTGCATCGACGAGAGTCTCTCGAACCCGCTCGTCAAAGCCTTCGTATCGACCGCACAGAAAAATCAACCCTAGCTCATTGGCCAGTTTTTTAGCGTGGTGCTGCTTGAATGGAACTCCCTGCGGAGTCATCAGCAATACTTTTGCGTCGGGGGTTTTCTCTTTCAACTCAGCCACGGCCCGTGCAATCGGCTCTGGCTTCATCACCATGCCATCACCACCACCATAAGGGGCATCGTCGGTCGAAAGATGTTTCCCTTCAGCCCAATCACGCAGGTTATGGGTGCGAACCTGCAGCAGCTGTTGCACGATGGCACGACCAAGGATACTCTCCCTGAGCGGCGAATCGAACATGCCGGGAAACAAAGTCAATACGTCAAAGATCATTGTTGTTCCGGAATCAACCCTTCAGGCAGTGCGACTTGCATCACCCGACCCTCAAGATCAATATCCAAAATAAATTGCCGGACTGCTGGAATCAGAACCTCTCCAAATCGTCCCTTAATAACATAGGTGTCATGAGCCGCACTGGCAAACAGATCCTGCAACTGACCAATACTGCCATGTTCCTGATCAACAACCTCCAGCCCTTTGAGATCACCCCAGTAGTACTGGTCATCACCCAACTCGGGAAGAAGTTCCTCATTGATCAGAATATGTCCGCCCACCATCGATTCAACCCGATTGATCGAATCGTAACCGCGTAGACGCAACAAAACCTGCCCTTTGTGCAAAACCTGACGACTAATGTCCACGTCCAGAGTTTCGCCCGTCGGCAGGTGGAGATGAACCTGCTTCATTGTCATCAGAAGATCGGGGTCTCCCGATTTTAAGCGGATCTTCAGATCCCCCCGTAAACCGTGAGTTCCAACAATTGTTCCAATTTCCAGTAAAGACTCAGCCATCTATCCGTCTAACTAACAACCGGTCAAATTAACACTCACTCCATAATCTGTAATGAAGCGTGACGACTTTCCCGGGTTGCTTTGGCATTCAACAGGGTTCGCATTGCCTTGGCATTGCGTCCCTGTTTGCCGATAATCCGCCCCATATCTTCCTGTGCCGCAGCAAGCTTGACCAGCACACTGCCGTCCTCCGCTATTTCTTCCGAAATAACAATCTCTTCCGGTTTTTCAACCAGGGACTTTGCAATATACTCGATCAAAGCTTTCATAGGTCATCCTCCGGGTAGTTGGGGCCGTCGCACCGGATGAGGGCCAGATTCAAACTCAGGCTTCGGCTGCTTCCTTCGACTTGAACTTGGCCCAGACACCAGAGTGGCGTAAAAGCCGGCGCACGGTGTCAGTTGGCTGAGCGCCCTTTTGGAGCCACTCAAGAGCACGATCTTCTTTAAAGTTTAACAGAAATTCTTCCTGGCGCGGGTTGTACTGGCCAAGATCTTCAATAAACCGACCATCCCGTGGGAAACGCTCGTCGGCCACAACGACCTTATAGACCGGCTTCTTCTTTGCGCCACCGCGGGCGAGTCTGATTTTTACTGACATACTGTCTTTCCTCCTGGTGCTTCTTTTATGGTGTCTGTATATCGAACAGGATATAAATCGCTATCCCTAAAAAGGTAGCTGGCCACCCTGGCCAAGCATACCCTTGAGACCTTTCGGTCCCATCTTCTGCATCTTTTTCATCATCTTTTGTGCTTCAACGAAACGTTTCAACAACTGATTAACATCCTGAACCCGGGTTCCACTCCCCTTGGCGATACGTAAACGCCGTGAGCCGTTAAGAATTTTGTGGTTCATCCGCTCCTGCGGCGTCATTGAACGGATAATTGCTTCAATCCGTTTCATCTCATTTTCAGGCAGTTGCATCCCCTGTGCTTTTTTCAACGCTTTTCCGGCACCGGGAATCATCTTCAGCAGTGAGTCGATGGACCCCATCTTCTTGACCATCTGCATTTGCTCAAGAAACGTTTCGAGGGTAAAGCCATCTTTACGCAGCTTTTGTTCCATCGCTGCAGCATCGTCGGCATCAACCGCCTGCTGTGCTTTTTCGATCAGACTGAGGACATCCCCCATGCCGAGGATACGCTGCGCCATCCGGTCAGGATAGAACTGCTCCAGAGCATCGAGTTTCTCGCCCATACCGACCAGCTTGATCGGCTTACCTGTAACCGCACGAATCGACAGCGCAGCACCACCACGAGCATCACCATCCAGTTTTGTGAGGACGACCCCGGTCAAAGGGAGTTGCTCATCAAAGCTGGCAGCAACCGTCACAGCATCCTGCCCGGTCATCGCATCAGCGACAAACAGAATTTCCTGCGGTGCAACCTTTTCAACAATCCGCCGCAGTTCACCCATCAACTCAGAGTCGATGTGCAACCGTCCAGCGGTATCGAGAATAATTGTATCAAAGCCGTTGAGCTCTGCGTAATTTAACGCTCTAGTGCAGATATCAACAGGATCTTGTCCCGGTTGAGAGTCAAAAACCTCAACATCAAGCTGCTTACCGAGAGTCTTAAGCTGAGCAATTGCAGCAGGACGATAAACGTCGGCCGGAACCAATAAAGGATTCCGTTTTTCACGCCGCAATTTCAGTGCTAGTTTGCCACAGGTTGTCGTTTTACCAGCACCCTGCAAACCACACAGCATCAGCGGAACTGGTGGCTTCACCGACAGGTTGAGGGAATTGTCCTCGCCCTCGCCCATCAGGCTGGCAAGTTCTTCGCGGACGACTTTAATCACCTGCTGTGCCGGCGTCAGGCTCTTAAGGACATCCTGACCGACTGCACGTTCGGTAACCCGTGACACAAAATTCTTGACAACGCGGAAGTTAACATCAGCCTCAAGCAGGACAAGGCGGATCTCCCGCATCGTCTCCTTGATGTGCCGTTCCGTCAGTCGTCCGTGTCCACGGAGCTTCTTAAAAACAGAGTCTAGCTTATCTGAAAGGCTATCAAACATATTGATTTCAGCAGCAAAATCCACAAAAGAGTAAATATAAAAAACAGTACCACACATTGTCAAGGCAAAAACGCTGCCAAAACAAGGTGTTTCAGGTCAATCGACGATACTTTCCGTTTTCCATCAACCAGAGCTCACCTATAGCTAACCCGGCCTGATTCAGTGCATCTTCTACAGCTTGGCAAATCGCAGAAGAAAAACGAAGAGCCATCCCACAATCGGCACTCAACTGACGAGGGACCGGTATCAGCAAAAAACTGATTTGCTGCCCCTGTAAAATCTTTTCCGCCTTCATCACCCTATGAACCGAGTGAAATATTGCGATACAATCCCCGTCACTCACCACCGCTGGAATCCTAACCGTAGAGCACAGCCGCGCATATTGCCACGTTTACAGGTGGCATGCAAGTGCTATTCTTTCGCAATGTAAATTGACAGTTATCGACTCCAAAGAGTAGAATTAACCCTGACATTCACTCGTCCCAGAAGGAAACATCCCTTGCAATCACAACAAATTATTCCTCTAATCGGCTTACTGTTATTTTCTTTCGGCTGCAATCTTCCCTTGGGCTATATCCGGGCGACTGCTCGTAAATTTTCGGTGCGATGGTTCGTTCTGATCCATATTTCTATTCCATTTATCATCATCCTGCGAAGATTTCTCGGTTTCAACTGGCACTGGATTCCCCTGACTCTCGGGTGTGCTGTTGCCGGGCAGATTATCGGTGCAAGAATGCGTCGCAGAGCCCTCGACAAAATATGAGCCAGCGGCCGCGAATGAAATATGCCGAGCAGGTCGGGTCGTTACTGAAAGAGCTCCTCAAGCAACCCGGTCTCGGCGAGCAGATTACCCGCCATCAAGCGTGGCTGGTCTGGGATCAACTGGTTGGTGAGCAGATTGCCGCCCGCGCCCGCCCCCTGAGACTACGGAAGGGTGTTCTCGAAGTTCAGGTCGACCACCCGGTCTGGATGCAGCAGCTGCAATTGATGAAACCGCAGATCCTGGAAAAGATCAGTACCAAAATTCCGAATGCCGGGATAACCGACATTTATTTACGCCAGAGTCGAGGAAACCGAGGGTATCGGCCGGCAAAAGCTAAAAAGTCGGCTGGGCCTCCGGCATGGACGCAAACTGAACTATCTGCTGAAGAGACGCGTTCAATCGAAATGGAATTGGATGGAATCGACAATCCGGAATTAAAAGATGAAATGCGGCGGCTTTTTACTCTACAGACACAACTCGACAAAGAGCGTAACAAATAACAGTATTACTTGTTATACATCGCCAAAACTTCATCGCTGTAATCCCTCCCAGTACCCTCACGATAAACAAAAAGTGGCTCTTCGACAACAAGGCCGGGACGACCACCTTTTCGTCCTTCCAGCATCAGTAGCTTTGCCGCGTCACCACGACGGGAATGGATCATCCGGAGCCGCTTTGGTTCAATCCCGGCGCCATCCATTGCTGCCATTAATTCGGGGAGCCGTTCAGCAAGATAAATCACCGCGAAGCTTCCACCATTTTTTAACAACCACTTTGCCGCAGCAGTAAACTCATTTAATCCCCCGGCTAATTCATGGCGGGCTGCGGCACGTTCATCATTCGATGCGACGTGCCCTGTTCCCGGACGGCGGTAAGGAGGGTTGGAAATAACCACATCAACACTCTTTGTGGGTAAAAGTTCTTCAATCTGGCGGATATCCTCAGACAGAATCGTTATCCGATCAGACAATCCGTTCAGCTCAACATTTCTCACGGCACGCTCAGCCAATAAACCCTGACGCTCAATCCCAATCAGCGAACTGTTCTCATTTAACCTTGCCAACACTAGCGGAATAATTCCGCACCCTGTCCCAAGATCAACGACCTGAGCTCCCGATCTCAAAACAACAAAATTAGCAAGAAGAATCGGGTCGAGGGAATAGCGATACCCCTGCGCAGCCTGCAACAGCTGCAAGCCACCGATAGCTAAATTGTCGAGTGTCTCCTTAACCATAAATCTTATCCAAAAAAAATGCCGGTCTGAAATTTCAGACCAGCATTAAAAATGTTCAGACAATGTCGCGGTAATTACTTAACGTGACACTCTTTACACTTGGTTGGACCTTTTTTCATCTTCTTGTGGCAACCTTTACACTGCTTGTGGAAAGCGTCTTTGGCTTTAGGAGCATCGCCTTTTTTCTTCAGGTGACAGGTCTTACACGCACCAGCATCAAGCCCTTTGTGGTGGCAGGTTGCACAGTCAGTAAACTGTTTCTGGTGAGCTGCGTGGTTGAAAGTAACGGTACCCATCTTGGTGTCATACTTAACTTCTGCCGGACCATTATTGGCGAAGACAACCATTGATGTGGTGGCAACAAATGCAACAACTGCCAGTAATACAACTAACTTCTTCATTGATAATTCCTCCCTTTTAGTGTTGTTTTAAATAACCGATAGCAAACTAAATCAAAAATATCGCAGCTGTCAATCAATAAATTGTATATTGTATACAATTTATTGATGACTAAATCAGTCCATCATCAGCGAGTTTTTGCTGAACAACATCAGACTTTTTAACAACCCCGCTCGCCATATCCTGCTTAAACTGAATGAGACGCCTTTCCAACTCCGGGTCG
>JAMOPE010000411.1 GCA_027064785.1 Geobacteraceae bacterium | reverse complement strand
AAGTCAAAGTCGAAGTCTTTCCAAACTCACAACTATTTGGTGACAACAAAGTCCTCGAAGCTATGATCCTTGGTGATGTCCAAATGGCAGCACCGTCATTGTCAAAATTCAAAAAATACACCAAATCCCTACAGATTTTCGACCTCCCCTTCCTGTTCAAGGATATGGCTGCTGTCGAGAGATTCCAGCAAGGTCCTGTCGGTCAAAAACTGCTGATGGCAACCAAGAAAAAAGGACTGATCGGTCTTGGCTACCTGCATAACGGCCTTAAGCAACTTTCCGCCAGTGACCCACTGCGCGTTCCTGCTGATGCCAAAGGCAAGAAGTTCCGCATCATGTCATCTGACGTTCTTGCTGCTCAGTTCCAGGCCGTTGGTGCAATGCCTCTGAAAAAGCCATTTTCTGAAGTCTTCACCCTTCTGCAGACCAAGGCTATTGATGGTCAGGAAAACAGCTGGTCAAACATCTACTCCAAAAAGTTCTATGAAGTACAGCCCTACATCACCGAGTCCAATCACGGTGTTCTCGATTACTTCGTTATCACATCTGCTGAATTCTGGATGGGTCTGCCTGACGACGTTCGTACCGTCCTGAAAAAAGATCTGGATGAAGCCATTGCATTCGGTAACAAAATTGCTGCAGAAAAAGCTATCGGTGACCGTCAGAAGATCATCGATTCCAAGCGTACGACCGTTATCGAGCTGACCGACGCTGAGCGTCAGCAGTGGGTTGATGCTATGAAGCCGGTTTGGAAGAAGTTTGAAGATCAAATTGGTAAAGAGTATATCGATGCGGCTGTCGCAGCGAATAAATAATCACTTCTGATTGTTTTCAATCGCGAGCTCCGGTAGCGGAGCTCGCGATTATTTTTGCGGACATTTTGTTCTATCTGAATGAGGGTTGTATATGCTTATCAGAATAATCAACAGCATAGAAGAGTCGATTATCGCTATTCTTCTTGCCTCCATGACCCTGCTGGTTTTTACTGAAGTTGTTTTGCGCTTCGGCTTCGGCAAGGGTTTTATGTGGGGGGAAGAGGTAGCTCTTCACCTTTCCGCATGGATGGTGCTTTTCGGTGTCTCCTATGGGATCAAAGTTGGATCTCATATCGGAGTCGATGCTCTGGTAAAAATTTTCCCGGAGACGGGCAGAAGAGTGATTAGCGGTGTCGCGGTTATCGCCTGCCTCGCCTACACCGGTATTTTCATGAAAGGGGCCTGGGTCTATCTTTCTAAAATTCAAATGCTTGGCATCGAGATGGAAGACCTCCCTGTCCCCAAGTGGATAGCTCACAGCATCCTGTTTATCGGTATGGTTCTTATTGCTATTCGCCTGCTGATTCTCCTCTGGTCCATCGCGACCGGGAAAGCTGACGGTTTCAACCTGACAGACGAAGCCAAAGACAGTATGCATCTTGCTGAAGAGGCCATTGCATCATCTACAACTGAGGGAGGTAAATCGGTATGACAACTGCTGCACTCTTTTTCCTCCTGCTGCTATGTCTGATTTCCGGCATGCCGATAGCGTTTGCACTGGGACTCTCCAGCGTAACAACAATCATGCTGTTTTCCAATGATTCGATAGCCTCCATCGCACTAAAACTGTTTGCGGCCGAATCTGAGCATTACACCCTGCTGGCGATTCCGTTTTTCATCCTATCATCGGCATTTCTTTCAACGGGTGGTGTCGCCAATCGAATTATCAACTTTGCTATCGACTGTGTCGGCTGGATCCGTGGTGGTCTGGCGATGGCATCAGTCATGGCATGTATGATTTTTGCCGCAGTTTCAGGATCATCTCCTGCAACCGTTGCCGCGATCGGCTCTATTGTTATTGTCGGCATGGTCAAAGCGGGCTACCCTGAAGAACTTGCTGCCGGGGTTATCACCAATGCCGGGACATTGGGTATTCTGATTCCTCCGTCCATCGTTATGCTGGTTTACGCCGCAGCGACCGAAGAATCAGCCGCCCGATTATTTATGGCAGGCTTGATCCCCGGACTGATGATGGGATCAATGCTGATGCTGGTCATCTATATTGTCGCCCGCATCAAAAAACTTCCGGCACAGCCTTGGGTCGGTTTTAAAAACCTGTTCCGATCCAGCTTCAGTGCCGGTTGGGGTCTGATGATGATTGTCATCGTCCTCGGTTCAATCTATGGCGGAATTGCCAGCCCGACCGAAGCTGCAGCAGTCTCTGCAATCTATGCCTACTTCATCGCGATTTTTATTTACCGCGACATGGGTCCTCTCAAAGGAATTCCGTGGAAAGAAAGTAAAGACGATTCAGTTGCTAAAATCATTTCACGCAACCTAATACTAACAATTACAGCACTACCGAAATCCATTTTTGATAAAGATGTCCGTAACGTATTCAGAGATGCATCAAAAGTCTCGATCATGCTGCTCTTTATCATCGGTAACGCGATGCTGTTTGCCCACGTTCTGACAACAGAACGGATTCCTCACCACCTTGCTGAGATGATCGTCAACTGGGGTCTGCCGGCCTGGGGCTTCCTGATCGTAGTTAATATCCTGCTGTTGATGGCTGGAAACTTTATGGAACCATCTGCCATCATCCTGATCATGGCTCCTATCCTTTTCCCGATTGCAGTCAAACTTGGAATCAACCCCATCCACCTGGGAATTATCATGGTTGTCAACATGGAGATCGGGATGATTACCCCGCCCGTTGGTCTCAACCTGTTTGTCACGGCAGGGATAACCGGCCACAACCTAACCTGGGTCGTCAAAGCGGCACTTCCGTGGTTGATGCTGTTGCTCTTCTTCCTCATCCTGATCACTTACATTCCGCAGATTTCTTTGTTCCTGCCGGAGTATATTGATCACCTAAAAGGGTACTAGATTGAGGTAGAAAAAAACATCCTGAGAAAATTTAATTTGAGCGGGTTGCGATAGCAGCCCGCTTTTTTATAGGCAAGGTTCCCCATTCAACATTCTGTGATAGACTCAGGACAAACGACAAAGGAGGAATTCCGATGCCAAGAATAGTCCCAACGACATACAAAACACTTATTACAATTCTATTGATAGCTCTATCGCTTGCACTCGTCAGTGGTTGCACCAACAACAAAGCAAAAACCAAGGAGTTGCTGGCACAGGATTTCCACCAATTATCCAATGATGATTTAACCCTTTATTACTATAAACTGGAAGATCAGATAGAAGTGGTTGAACACAAACGTACGGGATCGTCAATTAGTCTGGGGATTGGGGGAGGAACCTACAGCCATCGCAGAAGTGGTCGTGGTGGAATCGGTATCTCAACAGGGGGAAGTACTCATAAAATTGCGACCGGCTTACGTGACCGCCGCAATCAAGTCAAACTGGAAATGAAACATCGCGGCATTACACCTTAAAAATCGGGCAGACGGACTCGAAAAGTCTTCAGCAATCAATCAGCATCACGGGAGCTTCAAGGTAGCATTTGATCGTATCGAGAAATTCTGCAGCATCAGCGCCATCGAGAACCCGATGATCGGCAGAAAGGGTCAGGCGCATCACCGGTGCAACAGCAGGCTCGCCCTGACCATCAACAACAACTTCTCCCTTAATTGAACCAACCGATAGAACTGCCGCCTGCGGAGGGGTAATGATTGCGCCCAGAGACTCAACGCCAAACATCCCCATATTGGTAATCGTAAAGGTCGCACCGCTGATGTCCCGTTCGACCAGTGCCCCTTCGACCATCGCTTTTTCAATAAGCGTGTGGGCCTGTTCACTAAGCTCCAGCAAACCCAATGAATTACACCGTGACAAAACCGGATAAAACAAGCCACGATCGGTTGCCGTAGCAATGGCAATATTAATATCCTCGCACTCCACCCCCTGTTCTCCATCCCAGCTGGCATTTACCCACGGGTGCTCACTTAGAGCACGGCTGGTCGCTGCAAGAATGAAATCATTAATGGTGACGCCAAGGTCATGATGCAAACCGACAACATCGGTCATATCGACACTGATAGTGACGTAAAAATGGGGGATTGTCAGCCACGCCTGTTCCATTTTCTTTGCTAACAATTGCCGGATCTTGATCGATTTATTGCGCGTTGCCACATCAGGCAAAGAAACTTTTTGACCATATGCAGTATCACTCGTGCTGGTCACGCTCGCGACAGCTCTGCACTTTTTGATATCGACCAGCAGGATTCGTCCCTGCACACCACTCCCCTGCAGTGAGTCAGGGTCAATACCCAACTCAGCAGCAAGCTTTTGAGCTGCAGCAGAAATCTTGAGATTTTTTCTAGACTGTTCTTTTTTTGCCATGCCTGCTCCTTGGGGATTTTACAACCGAGATTCTTAGCAACAGCATACCTGATCATTACACACACCACAACGGCGACAACCGGGAAAACACGGCAGGGTCGTTTTCTCACGGCACGCCAGTTGATATTCATTCCACAAATAATCACGTGTCACCCCTTGATCGATGATCTCCCAAGGGAAGAATTCGTCCTTATCGCGGGGTCGATAAACATAAAAATCAAGAGATAAATTAGCTTTTCTACATAATTGTTTAAGGTTTCCGCCCGCAGCAAGTACGGGAAGCACTGCTCCGATTCGCCGATCGCCACGCGAAAGAAATGTCTGCAAAACTGCGCCACGTAACGATTCACTATTCATCCGGCAATTCGGGATTCTCGATACCGCTGACTGTAAAAAACGAACTTTCTTTTTAAGACTCTTCTCCCCCTCCATTCCGGCCCATTGAAAGGGCGTAAACGGCTTGGGAATAAAAGGGTTAACACTTAAAATCAGATTTCCCATCTGCTGCCGTTTTCGTCCTGACTCACGCCAGATCACCGAAATTTTCTCAGTCAGAGCGACAATTGCATCAATATCGCTTTGTTCTTCTTCTGGAAAACCAATAATAAAATAGAGCTTTAAATTGCGTATTCCACCATCAGCAAGCATGTGGACAGAATCGAGTATCTGTTCTTCACTGATCCCCTTATTGATAAAGTTCCTAAGCCGCTGACTCCCCGCTTCGGGAGCAATCGCGACAGTCCTATGTCCTGCCTGATTCAAGAGGGCAACTTCATCGGGAGTCAATGCATCAAGGCGGATACTTGACATTGACAGTTGCCCGTCACGATCAAGAATCCCCTGCTGCAGTTCCTGAATTTTGGAATAATCGGCAACGGCCGCCGCAACCAGTCCAATCCGCTGACGTTCACACAAGCCGGAATCAACCTGATCCAGAAGGTTATCGAGACTCCGCTCACGCGGTGGAAGGTAGACAAAACCGGCAGCACAGAAGCGACAACCACGGGAACAGCCCCTGGAAACCTCCGTCAATGCCATTTGACCAAATTCAGTCGCTTCGGTCTGGATAAAGCTCCGACTTGGGGAGGTATCAAGGTCGGCGAGAAATTGGCGCTGGACTTGTTGTGGAGCCCCATCTTCAGCATTCACAACCTGTTGTTCTCCCGATTCAGAATACTCCGGAGTGTAAAAACACGGGACATAGATCCCCGGCTGCTGAGCAAGGTTTTTCAACACCGCGTTCCGAGGCTGATTTGTTTGCAGTAAAGTTTTCAACAATCCCGGCAGAATCGGCTCCGCCTCGCCGACAGCAACCAGATCAACAATATCAGCAAGCGGCTCAGGGTTAATGAAGGCGCACACTCCACCAAATAACACCAGCGGAAATGAATCGTCCCGTTGGGCTGCAAACAGCGGGATATTGGCCAATTCAAAAATTATCGGGAGGTTGAGGTAATCATTCTCGAAGGAAATTGAAAAAGCGATAAGTTCAAAATCTTTAAGCTGCCGACCCGACTCAACAGAAATCAGTGGGGCAAAAAGCTGTGTTTTCTTATCCCTCTCGGGGAGAAAAAACCGTTCACACAGACAATCATCCCGCTGGTTCAGCAGGTGGTAAACAGTCTGAAAACCAAGATTACTCATTCCGTGGTGGTAGGTGTTCGGATAGATCAGGGCAATCCGGTAGCGCCCCTCATTCCAGGAATGCTGAACAACACCCGTTTCAACCGGTAATTCCAGTTGTTTGCCATAGTTTTTATTTCTTGCCATAAAACCTATTTAAGCAGCCGAGAAATAATTTCACGGTATTTTGTTTCAATCACGTGACGCTTCTTTTTCAGCGTATTGGTCAATTCCTCGCCCATCTTAAACTCTTTGTCGAGGAGATGGATGTTCTGCAGTTTCTCAAAGGGCTTAAACCCCTGCTTTTGATTGAGTAAACGGTTGATTTCTGTTTTTACCCGCTGGAGAACCTGTTTATCTGACAGTAATTCCTTATCCTCACCATCTGTCTCTCCCTTACCGCTGAGAAAATTGCGCAACTGCTCAAAATCGGGGACAATCAAAGCACCAAGACCTTTTTTATCCTGACCGACAAGTACCGCATCGGCAACAAAAGGTAACTTAGTAATGGCCGATTCAATCCGGCTTGGATCGATGTTTTCACCACTGGCAAGAACAATTATCTCTTTCGAACGGCCGGTAATGACCAATTCACCTGTAATCGTCAACTTCCCCAGATCACCCGTTTTGAAAAACCCATCTTCAGTAAATGCTTTCGTGTTCTCTTC
>JAMOPE010000410.1 GCA_027064785.1 Geobacteraceae bacterium | reverse complement strand
TGTTGCCGGAGGCAACCATGTCCGCTTCGGCTTCGGCATCCCGCGCCGGATGTTCCGCCGTACTCCTGTAACCTATCTGTTGATCGGCTCGGAAGAACTCGATGTTCCCGCTGACAAACAGGATCGACTGATGGATATTGAAACTCCAGACTACCCATTATTGCCGTATCACTTCGTGACCTTTACCGCTTATGAAGACCTTGAAAATCCCGGAATTAAGCTGGGAGTTCTCCTCGACCAAACGGAGAAGGGTTTACAAGTCAAAGAAGTAATTGCCAACTCAATTGCGGAGAAAAACGACTTACAGGCTGGTGATATTTTGACCCAAATTGATACCCAGCCCATCGAACAGATTTTTGACCTGATCTACGAACTTCAGCAAAAAAAACCGGGCGACAAGATTGATCTAGTCTTACAACGCGGCGATGAAGTCATCGAAAAAACAATCATGGCCCCAGAGAAGAACTAGGAATAATTGAACAAGATGACAACCAAACCAACGACTCAACTTTTAATTTTTAGTAAATACCCCTCCGCAGGAAAAGCCAAGACCCGACTTATTCCGGCAATCGGTGCCGCTAATGCTGCTCAACTTCACCGCAGAATGGCTGAAGTGACGGTCGAGACAGCCCGGCTATGGTGTCAGAAAACGGAGAGTCCGAAACGGAAAATCAGCCTCCATTACACCGGCGCAACAGAAACAGCTTTTCGTAACTGGCTGGGAAGCGATCTCACCTATTTGGAACAATTTGGAGATGATTTAGGTGAACGGATGAAATGCGCCTTCACCGCAGCATTCAAAAACGGAACACATTGCGCTATCGGAATCGGGACGGACGCCCCAAAGCTTTCCCCGGCGCGATTGCATCAGGCAGAGAAGAGTCTTATAGATCACGATCTTGTTGTCGGCCCGGCAGATGATGGCGGGTACTATCTCATCGGGATGAAAGAACATTACCCCGAACTGTTCGCCGGTATCGAATGGGGAACCGATAAAGTATTACGGCAAACGCTGGTGATTGCGGCACGCCGGGGGCTGAAAGTCGCAATATTAGAGAGACTGTCTGATATTGACCGCCCGGATGACCTACCCCAATTGAGAGATGATTCGAGATTCTGCGATCTCATCTACTGCACCCCAAGGCTTTCAGTTATTATCCCAACCCTCAACGAAGCGCAGACTCTCGAAAAGACCCTCCATAATTTGCAGAGACTCAAAAGTGTCGAAATTATTGTTGCGGATGGGGGCAGTGACGACACAACGGGTGAGATTGCGACGAGATCAGGGGTTAAGCTTATTGTTGCTGCTGGCGGTCGAGCAGCACAATTAAACCGTGGTGCGGCAGTGAGTCGGGGGAAATATTTATTATTTCTCCATGCTGACACTCTGCTCCCTGCCAACTACCCCGATTTAATTATTTCAGTGCTGAAAGATCCATGCGTCTCTGCCGGAGCTTTTCGTTTCAAGACGGATCATACAGGGACTGTCATGCGCGTCATTGAGTGGGGAACAAACCTCCGCTCAACCCGTTTCCAACTTCCCTATGGTGATCAAGGGTTATTTTTACGCCGCGAAACATTTGAGGGCCTTGGTGGATTTCCACTCCTGCCAATCATGGAAGATTTTGCCTTTGTACGCAAACTCCGCCGACGTGGTACAATTGTAACGCTGCCGGAAGCTGCGGTAACTTCAGCACGCCGCTGGAAAACCCTGGGAGCAATACGCACCACCGTAACCAACCAGCTGATGATTGTCGGTTTTCTCCTTGGAATCCCAATCCAAAGACTCAGCCATTTCTATCGAGGCAAAAAGAAAAGGTGATTCCATGACTATTCAGACTAGGAGGATAATGACAGCTACGCTCCTATTTATAACCTTTTTTATCCCTTTCTCGCTTTTTGCTGCTCAGAATCAAAGGGAAATGTCCATCCCGATTGGTGAGTTTTCGCACAATACCCTTGCGGGATGGGAAGAGAAGGAATTTTCCGGTAAAACTCATTATCAGCTGGTCAAGGAGGACGATCGGGTCATCCTTCAAGCGTCCACCAATGCCGCTGCATCAGGGCTGTTCAAAGAAGTCGAGATCGATCTGTCAACCCACCCCTATCTAAACTGGGAGTGGCGTGCCGACAAGCTTCACCCGCCCCTTGCCGAGCGAACCAAAGCCGGAGATGACTATGTCGCCAGAATTTATGTCGTTGTCAAAGGGGGACTGTTCTTCTGGAACACCCGAGCTATTAACTACGTCTGGGCTTCATCAGAGAAAACCAACTCTGTCTGGCCGAACGCATTTGCCGGCAAAAATGCGATGCTCCTTGCCGTACGCTCTTCGACCGACAAACAGGGCGTCTGGTATCGGGAGAAGCGCAATGTCTACGAAGATATGAAAGCCATTTTCGGAGAAGAGATCAAAACAATTCACGTAGTCGCCATCATGACCGACAGCGACAATTCAAAAGATTCAGTCGCCGCCAGTTATGGCGATATCAGTTTTACCAGCAATTAAAAGACAAAAGCACAAACAAAGTAAGCTCCCTGACATTCTCTCTTGCAGCAACGGCTATCATAATGAAAACCCGATATCCGTTTGCGGGAGAAAAGAGGATCTATGAACCGTCGCACCGGTAAAATTATCATCCTAGCCATCATCATCCTTCTGGTCGCCAGCTTTTTTATCTTTGATCTCGGTCAGTACCTGACTCTCGATTATCTTAAAAATCAACAGCAACGCTTCGATATCTACTACCAGAACCATCAATTCTCAACGTTGTTGAGCTACTTCTTCATCTACATTCTAGTCACGGCCCTCTCCCTCCCGGGAGCAACAATTATGACACTGGCAGGCGGGGCACTGTTCGGTTTATGGACAGCACTGATCGTTGTCAGCTTTGCCAGCACCATCGGTGCGACTCTGGCCTTTCTGGTTTCACGCTTTCTGTTACGTGATTGGGTACAGAACAAGTTTGGGGACAAGCTCCAGGCGATCAATGAAGGAATCGAAAAAGAGGGGGCCTTCTATCTGTTTTCTTTGCGACTGGTTCCCCTCTTCCCGTTTTTTGTCATCAATCTGGTGATGGGCCTCACTCCGCTGAAAACTACAACCTACTACGTTGTCAGTCAGATTGGCATGCTGGCAGGGACATTCGTCTTTGTTAATGCCGGAACGCGGATTGGGCAACTTGAATCGGCCAGTGGTATTCTTTCTCCCGGGCTGTTGCTTTCATTTGCCCTCCTTGGTGTTTTCCCGTTGGTTGCGAAACGCCTACTAGCAATTTTTCAAGCCCAAAAAATCTTTGCCAACTACAAAAAACCACAAAAATTTGATTACAATATTGTCGTTATCGGAGCAGGAAGCGGTGGACTGGTCAGCTCTTACATTGCTGCCGCCGTTAAAGCTAAAGTTGCCCTAATCGAAAAACACAAAATGGGTGGAGACTGTCTGAATACCGGTTGTGTCCCCAGCAAAGCTCTGATCCGCAGTGCCAAAATGGTTTCTTACGCAAAACGGGCCCGGGAATTCGGTTTCAACAAGACCGAAGTCGATTACGACTTTTCTACAGTGATGGAACGCGTTCAGCAGAAAATCACCCAGGTCGAACCTCACGACTCCGTTGAACGCTACACCAAGCTCGGTGTCGATGTCATCGAAGGAGAGGCAAAAATCACCTCCCCTTGGAGAGTTGAAGTCAACGGCGAGACTCTGACAACCCGCAATATTATCATCGCGACAGGAGCATCACCATTTATCCCACCGATTAAGGGGCTTGAGGATATCGACTACCTGACCTCCGATACCATCTGGAAGCTACGGCAACGACCTGAAAAGTTGGTTATTCTTGGAGGCGGTCCGATCGGCTGCGAGATGACCCAGGCCTTCGCTCGGCTGGGAAGCCTTGTCACTCAAATTGAACGTGGCTCAAGGATTATGTCCCGTGAAGACCCCGACGTCAGTGAACATATTCAACAAGCATTTGCAGCCGATGGAGTCATTGTCCGAACCGAACATCAGGCTATTGAAGTCCGACAAGACGAGCAGCGGCAGTGGCTTATTTGCGATCATCAGGGAGATACAGTCGAGATTGAATTTGATCAGTTACTGATTGCAGTAGGCCGCAAAGCCAATGTGACCGGCTTTGGTCTTGAAGAGCTCAATATCAATCTCAACCCGCAGGGAACCATTGCAGCGGATCCCTTTTTACGCACCAATTTTCCGAATATCTATTGTGTTGGTGATGTCACCGGTCCATATCAATTCACCCACACCTCGGCACATCAAGCCTGGTACGCAGCAGTCAATGCCCTGTTTGGAGCCATCAAAAGTTTCAAAGTCGATGACCGGGTCATTCCGTGGTGTACGTTTACTGATGCTGAAGTTGCCCGGGTTGGATTAAACGAAACGGAAGCAACACAACAGAGGATTCCCTTCGAAGTCACCCGCTATGGAATCGATGATCTTGACCGGGCGATTGCCGACAGTGAAGATCGGGGCTGGGTTAAAATACTGACAAAACCGGGCAACGATACTATCCTCGGCGTCACCATTGTCGGTCATCATGCCGGAGACCTTTTGGCAGAATATGTTCTGGCAATGAAGTACAATCTTGGTCTGAATAAAGTTCTCGGCACAATTCATATCTATCCAACCCTAGCTGAAATGAATAAGATGGCTGCTGGCGAATGGAAGCGAGCCCATGCTCCCGAAAAGCTGCTCCACTGGGTTGAAAAATATCACCACTGGCGTAGAAGCTAATAATTGACCAATTCCCCGGCTTTGCAAGATGGGTGAATCATATATTTTCAAGGAATAACAATGTCATACAATCCACAGCTCTGGACGCGTTACGAATTTGATCAGCTTCCGATTTACATCCGTTCTGATCGCCCCACCTGGTTTGTCCCCAACACATGCGGAGACCTGTTGTTGCAGAGCAATCAGCAGCACCCCCTGCGACAGAAGTTTCTCCAGAGGTTACCCGATGCCCCGTTCAGCAACTACACCGGGCGAGCTGAGTCACTGCAAACAGAGCAATTAAAAGAGTTATGGTTTCACGTGACCAACCGCTGCAATCTCAGCTGTCATCATTGTCTTTTCACTTCGGGACCTGAAGCGACCGAAGAGCTGAGTGCCCGACAAATTCTCGACCGTGCGGCAGAGGCTGTCGAGCTTGGCTGCCGGATCTTCGCTTTAACCGGTGGTGAACCATTTTTTCATCCTGAAATCGATGAAATCCTCACTGGTCTGCTTAAATATTCCGATTGTCACGTCGTCATTCTGACCAACGGGTTGCTGTTGAAGAAACTTCTCAGTGGCAATCATGATTTAAGTCGTATCCACCTGCAGATCAGTGTCGATGGTCTGGGCGACCGGCATGATGCGATCCGCGGTCACGGGACGTTCAACCAGCTGCGAAAGCAGTTATTGGTGCTGAAAGAGAAAAAAATTCCCATCACCTTGTCGATGTGTGTTGAACAGCGCAACCTTTATGATATGGGAGGACTGGTCGATTTTGCAGCCGCAGTGGGGGCTGCAAACCTCCATTATCTCTGGTATTTCGTCCAGGGACGCGGAGTCGCGAAAGAATTTGTCCCGCCTGTTGAGATCATTCCCCATTTTATTGCTGCCGTTGAAAAGGCGGAGCAGCTTGGAATCCAGATTGATAATCTCACGGCATTAAAAACCCAGATTTTCGCCCCGGCGGGAACAATTCACGACGGCAGCAGCAGTGGCTGTGAATCGGCTGCGATCGGACCTGACGGGCACCTCTACCCTTCAGCAGCACTGGTCGGGACACCGCAGTTAAAAACAGAAATCGCTACAGATCTTGCCACCAGCTGGCACCACAGTCCGGTTCTGCAAAAAATTCGTCAGACGACCGTTGCCAAAAACGATGATCCGCTGCGCTACTTGACCGGCGGTGGAGATCTTGACCACTCATGGATTCATAACGGCCAGTTTTCGGGAAGCGATCCCTATCTCCCTCTGTACGAACACATTATCTTCTGGCTGATCAAGCGGGAAGCAACCCGCTTTGCTGAAAAGGAGTCACCAGAGCTACGCTTGAAGATGGGCGATATCCTTGAAAGTTGCGGTGCCCATGGCGATGTTGCCCTCACCCATGCCAACTGTCTGCTGGCAATCGCTGCTAAAGACAGCCGCAGCATTGTCAAAGATTATTACGGAGCCGCCGCAACCAACACCAAAGACGACATTCTCAATCCCGTCTGCTACGCCGACAGCGATATTTCCCACATTCCCGAAAAATTCCGCTTTCGTGGTTATGGTTGCGGCAGTCCGGTTCTTGATGCCGACATCAAACCCGGTGAAACAATTGTCGACCTCGGCAGCGGCCGTGGGATTGAAATCTTCATTGCGGCACGGCTGGCCGGGCGAAACGGGCGCAGTATCGGCATCGACATGCTTGATCCGATGCTCTCTATCGCCGAGGAAGGGGCGACCGAAGTCCGCAGAAACCTCGGCTACGATAATATCGAATTCCGTAAAGGCTACCTTGAAGAGCTCCCACTTGAAACCGACAGCACCGATCTGCTGCTCTCCAACTGTGTTCTGAACCTTTCGGCCGACAAGCGTCTC
>JAMOPE010000409.1 GCA_027064785.1 Geobacteraceae bacterium | reverse complement strand
GTCAAACGACGGCAAGGCGACTTTCATCAAAGAGCTGGTTGTCGAGCTTCCCGAAGGCGAAGATTGCGATTTCCGTGCAGGTGGTTACATTCAGATCGAAGCGCCACCGCATGAGTTGTCGTACTCCGATTTTGATATCGAAGAAGAATACCGTGCTGACTGGGATAAATTTGACCTGTGGCGTTACAAGTCGGTGGTTAAAGAGCCGATTATGCGCGCTTATTCCATGGCCAGTTATCCTTTAGAAAAAGGGATTATCATGCTCAACGTTCGGTGCTGTCCTCCACCACCGAATGCACCTGATGCTCCTCCAGGACAGATGTCCTCGTTTATCTTCAACTTGAAGCCGGGCGACAAGGTCACCATCTCCGGTCCTTACGGTGAGTTCTTTGCCCGTGATACCGATAATGAAATGGTCTTCATCGGTGGTGGTGCAGGTATGGCACCGATGCGTTCCCACATTCTTGACCAGCTGCTGCGCTTGAATTCTACCAGAAAGATGACATACTGGTATGGAGCACGGAGTTTGAAAGAGATGTTCTATGTTGAGGAGTTCAACGAGCTTCAAGAGAAATATCCGAACTTCAGCTGGCACATTGCCCTTTCAGATCCGTTGCCAGAAGATAACTGGACAGGCTTGACCGGATTTATCCACCAGGTTCTTTATGATGAATATATTAAGGATCATGAAGCTCCGGAAGATTGCGAATACTACATGTGTGGTCCGCCGCTGATGGCGAACGCAGTCACCAACATGCTGCTTGAGCAGGGTGTTGAGCGTGAAAATATTATGTTTGATGATTTTGGCGGTTAATTGACGAAGACAGGTTAATTGTCAACAAGGAGGTGCCAGATGCCCTACGGACAAGCAAAAGAGATCGTTGATGCAGCTCGCGAATTCCACCGTCGTGCCGGAGAGTTTTATCAGCAGCTTGCCGATAAAGCTGAAGGTGCCAAAGTTAAGATGTTGCTCGATTATCTGGTTCGTCATGAAAAGCACCTCGATCGTGCACTGAGTGATTTTACTGAAGAAGTACAGACAAAAGCTCTGGATGCTTGGTATCAGTATACTCAGGAGCAGTGCCTGCTGGCACCATTTGATGTCAGTCAATATCCTGCGCATATGACAGTTGAGCAAGTGATGGAAATTGGTCTGGAGATGGATAAGTGCCTGATCGCGTCGTACCAAGGTATGGCCGAAACAGCAACGACTCCTGAATGTCGTGAAATCTTCGAAAACCTGCTCAAAATGGAACAACAGCAGAAACACAAGCTGGCACGGATTGCTCTCGAAATCAGCGAAATGTAAACTGACCCGATAACGGGATACTTGAAGCCGCATCGTTATGATGCGGCTTTTTTTTGGATTAGCAATGAAGAAATTTATTTTTCTGGGTGTTGCCGTGGTCTTGGCGGTAACGGTCATTTACCTGAACAACCAGAGTCCGACATCAACCCCGTTGATCTCTATTGCGGGGACAACCATGGGGACGAGCTATCATATAAAACTTGCTGCTGGTTCGGAGGCAAAGATAGATTCTGCTGCTCTCAAGGCCAAAATTGATGCCCGGCTGGGCGTGATTGATGCTGAGATGTCGACGTATAAAGAACAGTCGGATGTTTCGCAGGTAAGTCGTGCAGCGGCCGATGCCTGGGTGCCGGTTGCTGACGAAACAATGACAGTGTTGACAACAGCTCAGGAGATTAGCAGGATCAGTGATGGTGCTTTTGATATCACCGTCGGTCAACTGGTCAACCTGTGGGGGTTCGGTCCAACTCTCAACCTTGAAGATATACCTGCTCAGGATAAAATTAAGCAACTGCTCTCGATTGTCGGGTACCAAAAGCTGGAGCTTCAAGCTCACCCCCCGCAGGTGAAAAAGAGTGACGCACATATCACCATCGACCTTTCGGCAATTGCGAAAGGTTATGCTGTCGATGCGGTTGCCAAGCTGCTTCTTGAAGAGCAACTGTCAAATTTCCTGGTTGAGATCGGTGGTGAAATTATTACGCATGGATATAAGGAGCACGATAAACCGTGGGTGATCGGGATAGAAAGCCCTCAGGCGAACCAGCGCAGTATTCGTAAGCGTTTGTATTTGCAGGATGTTGCAATGGCGACGTCAGGGGATTATCGCAATTATTTCGAACGTGACGGTGTCCGTTACTCCCACACCATCGATCCGGCAACCGGTTATCCGATCAAGCATACGTTAGCATCGGTGACAGTTATCGAAGACTCATGTATGCGGGCCGACGCCCTGGCTACGGCAATTATGGTGATGGGTCCCGATAAAGGAATGGCCTTCGCGAATCGGCACCAACTTGCAATTTTTATGCTGGTGAAGCAGAATGATAAATTCATAGAGAAGTATAGCAACGCATTTACACCTTACCTCAACACGAAGGAGGTTAAGTGATGGAACTCATAATCCCCGCATTGGTCATATTCCTTCTGGCATTTACCGGTCTTTCAATTGGGATTATTTTTGGTCGTAAAGGGCCGTCGGGCAGTTGCAGTGGTGGAACCACGAGCAATTTAATTGAAATGGATTGCTTGTGTGGTGCCTCTGATACCTGCACTGTCGAATCGTGCGATCAGTCGGTCGCTGTCACTGCAGTTTGTGCCAGTGGTGATAACGAAAAGTATCAGCAGATGGTTGCCGAGTTTGAAAAGAAGATTCAAATGTCATCTGTTGAAAAATAACGGCGACTGTTTGTCTTCGTTGCCCCTTTGATTGCGAACACTGCATGAGTTCACTCTACCTGCATATTCCCTTCTGTTCGCGTAAATGCCCCTATTGCGATTTTTTCTCGCTGGTTGGAACGGAGCAGCAGATCGATGGCTACGTTGATCTGCTGCTGAAACATCTGCAGCTTCTTGCTGAAGATGATTCTCAGCAACTTACCCCCCTCAAAACAGTTTTTTTCGGTGGTGGAACACCGTCCCTTCTGAGTGCTCACCAGCTTGATGCCATCCTGCGTCAGATCGAAGCAACCTTTTCACTGGAAAACAGTCCCGAAATATCACTTGAGGCAAATCCCGGCACACTTGACGGTCAGAAGCTAGCCGATTACCGGCAGGTGGGAATCAACCGTCTCTCTCTCGGGGTTCAATCGCTGAACGATAAAAAACTTCAAACTCTGGGGAGAATTCACAGTGTCGACCAGGTTTATACCAGTATCGCAGCTGCCCGGAGTGCGGGGTTTGATAATATCAACCTTGATTTGATGTTTGGATTGCCGGGACAGGGATTGGCTGACCTTGAAGGTGAAGCAACCCGCCTCCTTGAATTTTCACCGGAACATATCTCCCTCTATGGCCTTTCGTATGAGGAAGGGACCGATTTTTATCGTCAACTGCAAAAAGGACTTTTAAGCTCATGCGATGAAGATCATTACGCCGACCAATATCGGCTGCTCGATGAACTTCTGGCCAATGCCGGGTTTGAACACTACGAAATTTCAAATTTTTCTCAGCCGGGACGAAACTGCCTCCACAATCTCAACTACTGGCAACGCCAGACATGCTGGGCAATCGGGACGGGGGCCCACAGTTTTATCGATTTGGACTGTGGTGAGCGTTGGCATGTTCCTGCTGACCTTGCCCGTTATACAGAATATCTGATCCGGGGACAGAATCCGGCAGAGTTTCTTGAAGGCTATGATCTAAACGCGGCGATGCGTGAGTATATCTATCTTGCCTTGCGTACCCGGAATGGGGTCGATTTCCGGTTTTTTGAAGATACATTTTACTACTCATTTACCGAAAAATTTTCTACTGAATTACGCCACATCGAAAACTACCTTGAAATCGATTCTGCCAGCACGTCCTGCCACCTGACCCTCTCGGGCTGGCTGATTTACGATCACCTGATCAGCCAGTTTTTATAGCCCGCTCGCTTCGCAGAATAAAAAACTCAGCTTGAAAAGATTGTCCGACAATATGACAGCTATAACCCTTGACAAATAGGGGCACGCATTGATAATCTCACCAATTAGCACTCGTCGATATAGAGTGCTAACACGAAAGAGATAAGAGTCTGATTTTAAACCTGATTCAATGAATCAGGTTGTGATATTTGGAGAAGCCTGTGGCTGAAGTACTTAATGAACGCAGCCAAAATATCCTTGATGCAATCGTCAAGGACTATATTATTTCTGCTGAGCCGGTGGGTAGCCGTGCCATCAGTCGTAAACATAATTTCAATCTCTCGCCGGCCTCAGTCCGTAACGTTATGGCCGATCTTGAAGAGATGGGATTGCTGTGTTCACCACATACCTCTTCCGGTCGGATACCGACGGGAAAAGGCTTTAAATATTACATTGATACGCTGCTTGAAGTGCGTGATCTTAAGCCGGAAGAAAAGGAACAACTGAGTCATAGCTACCGTTTTCAGAATATGAGAATGGAAGATATTATGCAGGAAGTGGGGCGGGTCTTATCCGGGCTGTCTCAGTATACCGGATTGGTGATGGCCCCCAAATTTATTTCGACAGTCTTTCGGCAGATTGAATTCATTCGTCTGTCGCATGGTCGGGTTCTGATGATCTATGTCTCAGAGACGGGTTTGGTGCAGAATAAGGTTATCGAAGCGGATTCCTCTTTGACGACCCGCGATTTGGAACAGATCGGCAATTATTTAAATGAAGAGTTGAATGGACTGTCAATTCAGGAAGTTCGCAATAAGTTAAAGCGGGAGTTACAGGAAGACCGGGTTCATTACGATCGATTGAAGAAGCAGGCGTTAAATCTGTCGTGTTCTGCTTTGCAGGATGAGGTCGAAGACCAGCTTTATGTTGCCGGAGCGTCATTGATGCTGGGGCAGCCGGAGTTTGCAACTCCGGAACAGATGCAACGGTTGATCGAAACGTTTGAAAGTAAAAAACAACTGCTTGAGCTGCTTGATCGCAGCCAGTCAGCACAGGGGGTGCAGATTTTTATCGGCAGTGAAAGCAGCCATGTCGATTTGGAAGGCTGCAGTTTGATTACATCGACCTTTTCTAACCAGAAAGGGGCAATAGGGACACTGGGCGTTATTGGTCCGGTACGGATGAATTACTCACAAGTTGTTCCGATCGTTGATTTTACCGCCCAGCTGGTCAGCCGGGTTCTTGATCGGGAACTTGAATAAAATATACATAAAAGGAGTATAGACAAAGTGACAAAGAAAACTGAACAACAGGTGACGGAAGTAGAGCAGGATATTCCGGCCAGTGTTGAGCTGGAGGGTGGAGACACTGAAAGCGAAGTAGAAACGCTGAAAGTGAAACTGAATCAGGCGTTGAGTGATGCGAAAAGTCATCAGGAACAGTATCTGCGGACGTTAGCCGATATGGAAAACCTGCGCAAGCGGACACAGCGGGAAAAGGAAGATTTGGCGAAGTTTGCCAACGAAAATATTTTGCGTGAGATTCTTCCGGTCATCGATAACCTAGAGCGGGCGGTTGAACACGCAGAGCAATCCGAAGGGGCCGACGGCCTGTTTGAAGGCGTACAGATGACCTTGACCCAGTTCTCGCAATTGCTGGAGAAGTTCGGCGTTGAACCGGTCGATGCGATCGGTCAGCCGTTTGATCCGGCGTTTCATCAGGCGATGGGACAGATGGAGTCGGCTGAACATCCGCCCAATACTGTTGTCCAACAGATGCAAAAAGGATATCAGCTGAACAAGCGTCTGCTGCGTCCTGCTTTTGTTATGTTGGCAAAAGCTCCGGTAGTCGTTGAGGAAGTTGAAGACGATATCGACGAAATAATTGATAACATCATAGATGATACAGACAAATAGCAGGAATAACTCAGACACTCTCTAAGGAGGATATAAATTATGGGCAAGGTTATTGGTATTGATTTGGGGACGACAAACTCTTGTGTTGCCGTCATGGAAGGTGGCGAACCCGTTGTTATCGCCAACTCTGAAGGTTCTCGTACGACTCCGTCAATTGTTGCATTCACCGAAAGTGGTGAGCGGCTGGTTGGTCAGCAGGCAAAACGTCAGGCAGTAACAAACCCTGAAAATACACTGTTTGCCATCAAGCGTCTGATTGGTCGGAAGTTCACTTCTGATACGGTTCAAAGAGATTTGAAAATCAGCCCGTTCAAGATTATTGCTGCTGATAACGGCGACGCATGGGTTGAGGCCCGTGACAAGCAATACAGCGCTCCTGAAATTTCAGCGATGATTCTGCAAAAAATGAAGCAGACTGCTGAAGATTATCTCGGTGAAAAAGTCACTGATGCGGTTATTACCGTTCCGGCTTATTTTAACGATTCACAGCGTCAGGCAACCAAAGATGCCGGTAAGATTTCGGGTCTCAATGTTCTGCGGATCATCAACGAGCCGACCGCTGCATCACTCGCTTACGGTCTCGACAAAAAAGAAGAGATGACCATCGCTGTCTTTGACCTTGGTGGCGGGACCTTTGATGTGTCGATTCTCGATCTTGGCGACGGTGTTTTCGAAGTTAAGTCAACCAATGGTGATACCTTCCTCGGCGGTGAAGACTTTGACCAACGGATCATCGACTACGTTGCTGATGAGTTCAAAAAAGATCAGGGTATTGATCTGCGTGGCGACAAAATGGCACTGCAACGCCTG
>JAMOPE010000408.1 GCA_027064785.1 Geobacteraceae bacterium | reverse complement strand
TTTGTTTGAGCAAAAATCCCGATTTCGAGATTCTGGGGCTTTTCGTCCTTCTCTTTGTCGGTTTTGTCCTGTTTCTGGAGGGAGGGCATGTCTCCCACATGATGGTGAATAATCAGGTTTTCCCTTATATCCCTCAATGGATTGTTATTTTTATCCTGACGCTGATGTTTACTGTTGATCTCTACCAAAACTGGGTTGAACGCAAACGGGAAAAAGTCCCGATCCAACTGCGCCGGCGGCGTAAAGAAGGGGAGCCACCCTGTCAATGAGTTCTGCCATCAACGGCTTTCGCAGTTTGAAGGGTTTTCCTGTTTTTGTCTGGGCTGCAATCTTTGTTGTTGCCCTAGTCTGGTCGGGGATCAACCCGAAGGACCAGTTTACCTGGTTCCTTGAGGTCGCACCTGCAATTGTTGGCGGGGTAGTGTTGCTTGTGACCCGCAAATCATTTCGGCTGACCAGTCTTGTTTATGTTCTGATTCTGATTCATTGCATTATATTGATGGTTGGCGGGCATTATACCTACGCAGAAGTTCCACTGTTTGATTATTTAAAAGAGTTGACGGGTTCAGGAAGAAACAACTATGACAAGCTGGGACATTTTGCCCAGGGTTTTGTTCCGGCAATGGTGGCCCGGGAAATTATTTTGCGGAAAAAAATTATTAACGGGAAAAACTGGCAGGCTTTTTTTATCATCTCCTTTTGTTTGGGTTTTAGCGCATTGTACGAGTTGATCGAATGGGGTGTCGCTGTGGCAACGGGTGACTCTGCAGAAGCTTTTCTGGGAACTCAGGGCTATGTGTGGGATACCCAGTCAGATATGGGGTTGGCCCTTCTGGGGGCGATTGCGGCTCTTGTCACTCTGAGCAGGTTTCATGACCGTCAATTGTCTGCATTATCTCATTTTCAGAAAAAATAGCTTAAATAACAGTCTTCAAACCACACAGGTCAAAAGAAAAGCAGGGGAAACCTGCCCAGGAACAGCCCCCTGCTGCGGCATGACAGATAGTCCCTTTATCAGATACGAATCTCGATACGGGCATTCTCACGCAGCTCTTTTTGCCACTCTTCAAAACGCTTAGCTGTTTTTTCCTGCCTTAACTTTGCTTCAATTTCAGGCTTTGCCTGTTCAAAGGGATCATCTCCCGGTCTGGTCCGCGAAACAACCTGAAATATATGGATCTGTCCGTTTAATTCCGTAGGTTCAGTGACATCTCCCGGTTTTAATCCAGCCAGCACGTCCTGCAACGGTTTTGCCAGATCAGCTTCGACCAGTGAACCCATATCTCCACCGGTTGCAGCGTCTCCAAGCCCTTTGAGCACTTTGTCAAAGTCTTCCCCGTTGAGGAGCAGATCACGAGCGACGGCAACCTGCTTATGAAATGCTGCCAGTTCTTTTTCATCACCCTGCGGAACAGAAAAACTGATACGCTTGATATGAATTTTAGGCTCAAAGTTGTAGTCCTTGATATGGTCGTCATAATAACGGCGGATTTCAGCCGTGGTCACCATGACCTTATAGTTGACTTCCCGGCTCATCAGCTTGTAACGAAGGATCTCCTTTTTGATCCTGTCTCGGTAGGCATCCATCGTCAGACCCTGCGCTTCAAGTGCCTTATACAAAGCTTCTTTCGTTAATCCATTCTTTTCAGCAACGTCTTCAATCGCCCCGGTCAGTTCCGAATCAGACACTTCCAGACCGAGTTCCTTGATTCGCTGATCGAAAAGTTTTTCGCCAATCAGTTTTTCCATGGACTGCTTTTTCAACTGGTCAAGCTGCCCGGCAGTCATCTGATTCCGGTTGGGATTTTTTGATAATGCTTCAGCCACCGCTTTATCAAGCTCATAGGTGGTGATGATATCATCATTCACAACTACGGCAATCTTGGTCAGGGTCTTTGCTGAAACCGGTTGGACAATAAAAAGAATGAGGAAAAAAAGATAAACAACGCGTTTCATAAATGCCGTTCCTTCAAAAAAAGGGAGTGTCTTTCTTATTTCTGTAATAATTCTCGATGAATTTTTGTTTGTGTCGTTTGTTGCAAATTTTCCAGCCACTGGTGAAAAGCGGCTTCTTCTTTTTGCTGATAAAGTTTTGCAGCAATTTCATCTTTAACCGCCGCGTAAGGACGCAATCCGGCCCGGCGCTTCCGTTCCACCAGAAACAGGTGATAACCATAGGGGCTTTTCACCGGTTCACTCACCCGCCGGACGGGAAGACTGAACAACACCCGATCAAATTCAACCGGTAAAACTCCCGCCGGGAAATAACCGAGGGCCCCACCGTTTTCCCGATCCGGAGATTCTGAATACTGCCGCGCCAAGGTCGCAAAATCACCGCCGGCTGCTAACAATTTTTTAACTTTAGCAGCATCTTCACGGGTTTTAAACAACATCTGCCGGGCACGAATCTCAACCGGGCGACGAAACGCTTCTTTGTGTGCCCGATAGTATGCTTCAATCTCTTTATCGCTGGCTTCAATATCGGTCAGAACTGCAGAACTGACCTTAGCTGACAACAACCTCAGTTTCACCGCATTGAGCCAGCTTTCCTCGGTACTGCCCGCCTGCTTGAGGATTTGCGTAAACTCCTCAGAGCTGTAACTCCCCCGAACTTCGCGCATGGCACTATCCAACTCATCGGGAGTCAGCTGCACATTCAAACGACACGCTTCACCAAGTATCAGCTCACGATCAATCAGCTGTTTCAGTAATTGCTCTTTCAGCTGTAACTGTTCCGCTGCAGACAAAACAGAGAGGTCGGGATAGGTTGTCGCCAGCTCCCGGTTGAATTGTTGCAGGGTCAAGTGCCGTGAGCCGACTTCCAGCAATGGAGGAAGAGGTTTCGATTCTTCCTGTTGCTGACATGCCAGCAGGCCCACCAGCAGAAACGCTGCAATTATTCTGGTTAAAATAGTCAAGCAAACACCTGAACATCCGAGGTTAAACCACCCCCAAAACTAGCATAGTCAGAAAAATAGTTGCAATTCTTTTCTCACCCGCAGCAACAGCTCGGTCAGTGGCAAACGACCGATATTAATACTCAACTTGAAGTCGGCACCAAGGCGATATTTTTCGGGTTGATCGGTGATCAGTTGGCGAATCAGATCGGGAGAAACTTTTGTTGATGAGTGGAACAGTAAACTCAGCCGTTTACCATCGTACTCGAGTAATTCGACACACAGTTTTTTCAGCAGAATCCGCAACCGCATCGTCGCGATGAGGGTCTCCCCCGCCTGCGGTGGTTCACCGTAACGGTCACGCAGCTCTTCGACCAGATCGAACAGTTCTTCGTCACTTTCGGCTGCCGCCATCCGCTGATAAAACTGCAGTCGCTGGTTGGGATCAGGGAGGTATTTCTCGGGGAAAAATGCCGACAAACCAAGTCTGATTTCTGGGTCGACCCGCTCTTCTCGCTCTTTACCGCGTAATCGGTCAATCGTCTCTTCAAGCAGCTCGGTATAAAGTTCAAACCCGATTGCCGCTATTGGTCCCGATTGTTTCCCACCAAGCAAGTCACCCGCGCCACGCAGTTCAAGGTCGTGGCTGGCAATCCGGAATCCGGCACCCAGTTCAGTTAGTTCCTGCAAGATTCGCAGCCGCTCCCGGGCATCACGGGTCAATGCCGCTTCTCCGGGGATCAGCAGATAGGCATAGGCCCGCCGGTCACTCCGCCCCACCCGGCCGCGTAACTGGTAAAGCTGCGATAAACCAAAGCGGTCGGCACGGTTGATGATAATTGTGTTGGCCCGCGGGATGTCGAGACCATTTTCGATGATTGTCGAAGCCACCAGCAGGTTGCTTTTCCCGGCGATGAAGTCGAGCATCACCTGTTCCAGCTCTTTTTCCCCCATCTGACCGTGACCGACCGAAATGGTCGCTTCAGGAACCAGCTGGTGAAGCTGCTCAGCCATCGCATCAATCGTCTGCACCCGGTTGTGGACAAAATAAACCTGCCCGCCACGCCGTAACTCCCGCAGAATCGCCTGCCTCACCAGTTCATCATCAAAACGGCTGACGTAAGTCCGGATCGCCAACCGATCAACCGGAGCCGTTTCAATCACCGACAGGTCACGCATCCCCGTCATACTCATGTGTAATGTCCGGGGGATCGGGGTTGCCGTCAGAGTGAGGATATCGACCTCGGCACGCAACTGTTTCAACTTCTCTTTATGGCTGACACCGAAACGTTGCTCCTCATCAACCACCAGCAAGCCCAGATCTTTGAAACGAACATCGCGTTGCAGCAGCCGATGGGTTCCGATGACAATATCGACCTTTCCCGCCGCTGCAGCTTCAAGGGTCTTTTTGTTCTCAACCGGAGAACGAAAGCGGGAGATCATTGCAACCCGGATCGGGAAATCGTCAAGACGCTGGCGGAAACTCTCCCAATGCTGATTAGCCAAAACCGTTGTTGGAACCAGAACTGCGACCTGCTTGCCATCGAGAACCGCTTTGACCGCCGCCCGCAGTGCAACTTCGGTCTTGCCGTAACCGACATCACCGCAGACCAGCCGGTCCATCGGCTTTGCCGACTGCATATCGACCAGCACATCATCGATCGCCTGTAACTGATCGGCTGTCTCTTCGTGAGGGAACGTCGCTTCAAATTCACGGAACAGCTGATCAGGAGGGGAATAAGCAAAGCCCTGACGCAACTCCCGTTTGGCGTAAAGTTCCAGCAATTGACGGGCCAGCTCCTCAACCGCTGCCCGTGCTTTCAGCCGGGCTTTCTCCCAGCCCTGCCCTCCCATTTTATCAAGCTTGGGGGAATAGCCTTCACCGCCGATATACTTCTGAACCTTCTCAATCCGCTCAATCGGCAGATAAAGTTTATCGTTTCCAGCATATTCAAGGTTTAAAAAGTCACCTTCAATCGATCCGGTCTTCAGATGGGTCAGCCCCAGATAGCGTCCGATCCCGTGATCGGTATGGACAATATAGTCGCCGTTTTTCAGTTCAGCGAGACTCGTCATCAATTGACGGGCACGCTGTGCGCCGGTTTTTTTCCGCCGGTGACTGCGGCGACCGAAGATCTCTTCTTCACTGATAACATTAAGCTTTTCATCAGGGAGATAAAATCCCCGGGTCAATTCACCTATCGTCAGTTTCAGCGATTCTTTAGCGAGATCAGTCAGCTCTATTGCCGATTCAACCGTCAAATTGATTTGATGACCGGCAAGCAGTTCCTTGAGTCGCTC
>JAMOPE010000407.1 GCA_027064785.1 Geobacteraceae bacterium | reverse complement strand
GAGAATCGAATTCCTGCATTTGCCCGCAGGTTAATTGAATTGTACCATCCAAACCAATTCGTTCAAGATTACGCGTCACCGCTTCTATCGCTTTCAAATTATTATCAACACCAAAAATCGGTGCAGAAAGCTCAGTCTGCTCTCCCCGCCGTGCTTCAGCAAGCAGCTGATTCCATAAACCAGCCCGGTATTTTGGCCAATCCATAAATGCAAAGGTCCGCTCTTTTCCCGGGGCACGTTTTAAAGCAATCAGTGCTGCTTCAATCGCCAAAGTTCCCGAACCGGTCATCAAATCGACAAAGGGGACAGATCCATCATAATTGCACGCCAAAAGGCACCCGGCAGCCAAAGTCTCACGTAAAGGAGCAACAACCCGGGCATGGCGATAACCGCGCCGATGAAGATGTTCACCGGAACTATCGACCGAGACCTGGCAATGATCGTCATTCATCCGCAGATAAATTTTCTGTACAGGCTCCCCCTCAACAGTAGAGTCTCTCCCCAGTGATTTAGCAATTCCAGCCTGACAGACTTCAGCCATCCGACCGGTATGCATCAGACGCGATTGATGGCTGACTGCACGAATTTCACAGCGTGTCCCCGGCTTTATAAATCGTCCCCAGGGTAATTTAGACAAACGCTTGAACAACGTCGGAAAATCGCGGGCAGAGACCTCGCCCAGCCGAACCAGAATCCGTGACGCACTCCGCAACCACAGATTTGCAAGGTAAAGCTCACGCAGGCCACCGGAGAATTCAACACCCCCTCGGACCGTGCTTTCAGGGTGAAGCCCTAAAGACCTCAACTCACCTTCACATACAGCTTCCAGTCCCGGGGCGGTTATCACAAAAAAAGAATCCAAAGAATTTCTCATTTAAGCCTCCAGCCAGAAAGATAGCAAATCTCCCCCGTCAGGTGGAATTTTAATCGGTGGGGCAACACTATTTAAAAAAAATCGAAACTATGGGTTTGTTCCTACCGGGAAAAAAGATAAAATGGTAGGAGATAATTTGTCACACTTAAATGGAAAGGGCTTCATGAACTACCATCGCTATTTCAAACCGGGTCGTCAGTTACTTCTTAGGGCTATTTACAAAGAAGAGTCCGCTGATCGCACTGAACTGATGACCGTCTTTGTTGTCTCCCTCGAGAAAGAAACGCTCATCCTCTCTCTCCCCTACGGCGATGATGCTGTTGAACAATACCCCTTTAAAGAAGGGCTGACTTTTGAAATCACAACGGAAGTCATGGGGATGGGTATCCGGGCAACCGGAGTCTTTGATAAAAAAATTGACGGCAGCCATATCGCCCTTAAGGTTAATACCGATCTACAAATGTTCCAAAGACGGGTCAGCCAGCGTTTTGATTGCCAACTGGGCATCCGTTTCAGCCGGGCAGCTAAAACGTTACAGACAATGCGGGAAATCTGGGAAAAAAATATCAAAGTTCTCCACAGCCCTGAAGCACCCTTGGTTTTTGATGGCTTCAAACCGTGTCGGATCAATATCAGTTCCGGCGGTATCCGCTTTGCCATAAAACCTCCGGCAGACCAGGGTGATTTGTGTCTGATCCTTATCAATCTTGAAGATGGCAAACCACCGATATGTACCATCGCTGAAACCGTCTGGATCTGTATGCAGGATGAATCGACAGTCACGGCAGGAATGCGTTTTATCAATATTTTAAGCGAAGATCAGCAACGCATCAGTGATTATATCCAGAAAAACAAGAAGGCCGGTTAACCAACTCCTACTTGTTTCAAAACACATTCTAGGCTATAAAATCAGACGATAAAAACCGAACCAATTCAGCGGACTAAGTGATGCCACAAGTGACAGAAACAGAAGTTTTTCGTGCCTGCCGAACCCTGTTCGGTCCGGAGCTCCAGCTTAATCGCGAGTTTCTGTCATACCTGCAGCCAGCAGGGGTTCGTTCAGCTTATCGAAAAAAAGCCAAAGCAACCCATCCCGACCGTTTTGCCCTGTCGGCGGGAGCTACCCAGTCTAAACAAAATCGTCTCTTTCAGGATCTCAACCAGGCCCACGAAATAGTCCAGGTCTACCTGAAACAACGAAAACGTTTCAGCACGATGGGAAGTACCCCGTCACGACAGGCATACAGTCAGCCCAGTCGCAGACGTCAGGATCCACCGCGTCGCCATACCCAGCGCGGACCACTCCCGGCACGACCACTACAGTTCGGGCTATTTCTCTATCATCTCGGGGTTATTCCATTTAATGCTGTTATTTCAGCAATTATCTGGCAACGACAGCAACGACCGATTCTCGGGGAAATTGCTAAGCGCTGGGGCTGGCTTGATGACAAAAAGATCAGTCAGATTATCGGTCATCGTGGCGGTATTTTTAAATTTGGTGAGCGCGCTGAAAAGCTGGGGTTCCTGTCGCCGTTACAGGTTCGGACCCTGTTGTTCCACCAACGAAGTAAACAACAGCAAATGGGACACTATTTTGTCAGTCAGGGTTATTTTGACGAAGCGACCCTGAATCAGTTGCTGCTTCAACTAGCCGAGCATAATCAGACCTATCGGAACAGCTTTGGCGGCTATTATTACTTCCACCACAGGTAAACCACAAACATTCTAACCCGTCCCGTCTTTCCAATCGATACGGATTAAAGGAGTATTTATGGGCTTTCTAGCTCCATCTGCGAGTATTTGTTATTTTCAGGTCACCGGCACTCTCGACGCACAGAAAAAATTCAGTGATCTCCCGGAAAAACTCTCTGCCGAAGGATTTCGCTCTATCGAAAAATCGGCCGATGAACTATCGACCGGCTGGGTGCAACTTGATGACTACGACAACAGCGATTTCACCTCATCAACAATCTGCTGGCGTGATGATTATTTATGTTTCAGTCTCCGCCAGGATCGCAGACGCATTCCGGCGGCACTGCTCAAACGGCAAATCAGCCATCTCTCAGAACAGTTTCTTGCCACCCAGCCGACGTTGAATTTCATCCCCAAGGGAGAAAAAGAAAACATCCGCGATCAGGCCCGCAGTCTCCTGATGGCGAGGACATTGCCCAGCCCCTCTTTCGCAGATGTTATCTGGGACACCGAAAAGCAACTGTTGCGCTTCTGTTCGCTGGGGCAGAACTCCATCGATAGTTTCCAGGGGCTGTTTCACCAGACGTTCCCGGGATTGCGGCTACAACTATTTCATCCCCTGGCACGGGCAACTCAGATCATTCCCGAACCGCAGCAGCAGGCACTGCAAAGCGCCAACCGGGCACAAACCGAAAACATTCTGGAACAGATCGAAGCCAACCGCTGGCTGGGAACCGATTTTCTCCAGTGGCTTTTTTATCGCACCCTGAATTCAGATTCACGCTATCAGGTGGCAACACCGGGGCCTCTCCTCGCAGAACAGCCCTTCACAGCGTTTCTCGACAACCGTCTGGTTCTGATTGGTGGCGGACAGGAAGGGGTGCAGAAAATTGTCGTTGCCGGCCCGCAGGATCACTATCTCGAGGTCAAAGCAGCACTGCAGCAGGGAAAACTTCTTGAAGAGGCGACAATCCATTTGCAGCAAAATGAAGATGATGGCTGGAAATTGACATTAAAAGGGGAGAAGTTTCAATTCGGCAGCTACCGAACCCCAATGATCCGGCCCGAAAATGACCCCGAGAGTGACCCTCAGGCAGAGGCGGAAGCGGCCTTTTTCACGAAGTTAGCTGCCGTTGAAGAAGGGGAACAGATGTTCAACAGTCTGCTGAAAACTTTTTTGACATTACGCCTTGGCAACCAATGGCAAGAGGAGAAGGAGGCTATTTCAGACTGGCTAGAAAAATAGGAGCGGGGACAAAAAACAGAATAACCATCAACTCTTTGCAGTTTTCATCTGCTATAATCGGAAAGTAACCATCATCCGTGAGGCAATATGAAGTTTCGAACTAAACTCCTCATCCTGCTGTTGACAACTGCACTGGTTCCCCTGAGTATAAGTTTTATATCTCAGCGCGCCTCTATGATCCATTTTGGTAACAAACTTGCCAATGATACTCGTTCCCTACTTAATGACAGTGCAACAAACCTGCTTCACGCTCTGATCGATGAGTATAGCCGGATTCTTCGGCGCGACCAGGCACTGGCACTATTAACCCTGCAAAGCCAGGCACAGGCTATTGAAAGTAAGCTTTCAGCCATCCCCCCGGAGCATCCGAAACCTATCTTTTTTTCGGACGATTACACGTCTCCACAGAAACAACCGAAGGATCTGATCACATCACATAAATATCAACGTCGCAACACTAAAACCGGAAAAATGGAAGCGATTCCGGTTTCCTACTCCGAGCAGGTTATCTATCTGACACAGGGGGTCAAACCAGAGGATGTGACGATCGATCTGAACCGGTTAAGCACGCTGACCGAAGTCTATAAAACCCTGCACAACATTCAGCCAGACTTATTTCTCTGGCAATACACAACATTGAGATCGGGAGTTCATTCCAGCTATCCCGGCAAAGGAAGCTATCCGAAGGATTACGATCCGCGCAAGCGGCAATGGTACAGAGATGCTGTCTTCATGGGGAAGCCAACCCGACATACCCTGACAGATTTATCTACAGGGGCACCGATTCTGACAATTTCAAAACCAATTTATGACGGCGACGGAATGTTGGCGGGAGTAACCGCTCTGGATATCGACTATAGACAGTTTTTTACCGACTGGAATATCCCAGCAGAATGGGCCGATGATGCCGAAAGCATGATTCTTATTTATCATGAAGATGCTCCCGACCCAATGCAACAACTGGAAATACTTCTCAGCAATCGTAATCAAAACAACTCGTCTGACTGGCGAAAGCCGGTCAAACACAATTATCTCGATATTACGTCTCAAGAACTGGCTGATTTTCAACAAGACCTCATCAACGGAAAATCCGCCGTCAGAAAAATCCGCTACAAAGGCCACGAAGCTCTGTGGGCCTATGGCTCACGTAACTATGACGAGCCATTCCCGTTGGTCATCGTTCCCTACCAACAGATCATCTCTAAAGCAGCTAGAGCAGAAGAATACGTAAATCAGCAGCTGTCCTTAGGTTTGAAAATTAGTGCAGGACTAACGATTATTGTTGTCATCGCGGCGATACTTCTTGCCTTTATCCGCTCACGCAAAGTGACTCAGCCAATCATGCAATTATCGACCGCAGCGAATCAGTTATGCGAGGGAGACTTCACTACCCGGGTTGAAATTCACACCAACGATGAGCTGGAGGAACTCGGCAACATCTTCAATAGTATGGGTGTCAGTTTGCGGGAGCGAGAACAGATGAAGCACTCTCTCGCCCTGGCCAAGGAAATTCAGCAACAACTTCTTCCCGCAGCGGCACCAACGGTTCCGAACTTCGATCTTGCCGCACAAAACCTCTATTGTGATGAGACCGGTGGCGACTATTTTGACTTCATACCACTGAAAAACTCAGAACCTCAGTGCTACGGAATTGCAGTTGGAGATGTCTCCGGTCACGGGATCGGTTCAGCCTTGGTCATGGCAACCGCCCGCGGAGCGTTACACTCCCTCGTAGATCACTACGAATCACAGCTGGAGCTATTGGCAAACAACCTCAACAGCCAGCTCTGCCGGGGGACGGTGACAGCAGACTTCATGACCCTGTTCTACGGCGTCCTCAATCCCCTGGAGATGTCTCTCTCTTGGATATCTGCGGGGCACGCCCCCTTATTTTTCTATCAGGCCAATGGGAACGTTAAGGAACTGGGGAGTTCAGGGGTCCCTTTAGGGATCATTGAAGAAGCCACGTACGACATAGAAACATCAATAATATTCGCCCCGGGAGATATTCTCTTGATTGGAACGGATGGTATTTGGGAAACTCGAAATATGGACGGAGAGATGTTTGGTACCGAGAGAGTCACCAAACTTTTGATCGACCTTGCCCACCTGAGCGCAGAGGATATCTCCAGACAATTTCAAAAAGAGCTGGATCAATTTCGGGGGGAACATCCCCGCGACGATGACATTACGTTGATGATTGTGAAAGCATGTTGAGGACTAAGGAGGGGAGATTAATAATGGGACAGGACGAAACCCTACAAGCTTTTTTTGATAATCACATTGTTGGAATGGTTGAAGTTAATGTTTCGGGGCAATATACCTGGGTCAACAACCAATGGACAAAAATGATTGGCTACACCGTTGACGAAATCCTTGCAACTGACTTTCAAACCGTAACTCATCCGGAGGACATACCCCGCCAATTAGTGCTTGACGAAAAACTTGCGGAAAAAGAGATCTCATCCTACCAAATAAAAAAACGCTATCGGCATAAAGACGGGCACTTTTTCTGGGGTCATCTTTCAGTAACAGGGATCTACGATGAAGAAAACACCCTGGTTGGCATGGTTGGGCTGATTATTGATATTACCGAAAACAAACAATATGAATCCGACTTGTCTGATAATGCTACTCGTTTTAGAAGCTTGATCGACAACATGGAACACATTCCAGTCCAAGGCTACGACAAAGAACGGCGGGTTGTTTACTGGAACACCGCCAGTACCGAGCTGTATGGCTATTCGGAGGAAGAAGCTCTGGGCGAGCAGCTGGAGAACCTGGTCTTACCACCAGCACTGAA
>JAMOPE010000406.1 GCA_027064785.1 Geobacteraceae bacterium | reverse complement strand
GAATTCAGGAGCCTCTTCTGCCAGAGCATCTAAAATATCGAGACAGAGATGACCTTCGCCAGCCCCCTGTTCAGCGATAACAAAACGACCCTGCCCCAACAGTTGCCACATCTGAACCAGTTGCCGGGCAATCAGCCAACCAAAGCACGAGTGGACACTGGACGATGTAAAAAAATCACCCTGCTTGCCGATCCGTTGACGAGCAGCGGTATAATAGCCGTACTCGGGGTGATATAGTGCCTGCTGCATGAAATCGGCAAACGGAATTCCGCCTGAAGAATCAATCTGTTGTCTGATCAACGAAACCAGCTCGGAATTTTGGTCTGCAGTCATAAAGCACCTCGATATTCATCTTGAAAAAGAGCGGAATTATAGCCAGTCACTCCAGCAATGACAAGCGATAAAGCAAAGACAAATGCTTGAACTTAGCGATGATTCATGCCATTATTAGCCGCTGTACAACCTCACAACGAATGATCAATTTGCATATTGAAACTGGAGAGAGCGTTTTTATGGCAATCATTACCTTTTCCCGAGAAATGGGCAGCGGCGGCATTCCTATTGTCCATAAAGTTGCAGAAGCACTTGGCTACACACTGGTTGATGGCGACGTGATCAAAGATGCCGCCGACGACTACGATCTTTCACAGGAAGCACTCCAACAGATCGACGAAAAGCCCCCGGCATTTGTTGAAAATCTTGATCGTCAGATTGAATTGAATATGAGCCGGATTCAACTGATCGTTCTGGAACAAGCCCTGAAAGGCAAGGTGGTTATCTACGGGCGTGGTGGGCAGGATCTGCTTCCCGGCATTTCCAGTGTTTTCCGGGTGAGGGTTATTGCTCCCTTTGAGGAAAGAGTTGAACGCTGGGCAGAGCGTGAATGGATTGACCCCGATCTCGCCCGTTCACTGGTGCGTAAAAGTGATCAGCAGCGAGCCGGATTCATCAAATATTATTTCGACCGTAACTGGACCAATCCTATTGAATATGATCTGATTGTCAACACAACGCGGACATCTATTGATACGGCAGTCAAATTGATTGTAGAGGGAAGCAAAGACCCCTCTTTGATCGAAAAGACCCCAACCTGTAAACTTAAAATCAAGGATTTGATCATTCAGAAAAAGATCCAGATTGCCCGCCTCGATGACGAGCGCATTAAAGATATCTGGTTCAATATTGCAGTCAAAGACGGTCACGTCACACTCTCCGGACATGTTTACAGCGAAGCCGAACGTCGGGCGATCATAGAAGACTCACAAAAAGTGACCGAGGTCACCGGAGTAACAGACAACTTGAAGATCGTCAATTACTGATAAAGTTACGGTGAATCACGCGCCGAAAACAAACATTTAAATAGAAACAGAACGCCGGCACTGCCGGCGTTTTACTTACTTTATACTACAATTCAAGGAGCAATACCGATGGCGGGACATAGTAAATGGGCCAATATCAAGCACCGCAAAGGGGCACAGGATGCCAAGCGGGGGAAAATCTTCACGAAGTTGATTAAAGAGATCACTGTCGCCGCTAAAATTGGGGGCGGAGACCTTGAGTCAAACGCCCGGCTACGTCTGGCAGTGGATAAAGCCAAGCAGGCCAATATGCCTAAAGACAATATTGAGCGCGGTATCAAAAAGGGAACCGGAGATCTGGATGGTGTCACTTACGAAGAGGGTGTCTTTGAAGGTTATGGCCCTGGTGGCGTTGCCGTCATCGTTGAGTTTATGACCGACAATCGCACCCGTACTGTCGCCGATGTTCGCCATGCTTTCAACAAATATGGTGGTAGCCTCGGAGTCAGTGGTTCGGTCGCCTTTATGTTTGATCGCAAAGGTCAAATCATCTTCTCTGACGACAAAGACTTTGATACTATTTTTGAAGCTGCACTCGAAGCTGGCGCAGAAGATGTCAAAGAAGAAGACGGCATCATTGAAGTCGTGACCGATCCTGCCGATTTTGAGACTGTCAAAAACAGTCTTGAAGAACAGGGACTTAAATCTCAGTCCGCCGAAGTCACCATGATTCCGCAAAACCTCACCCCCATTGAAGGGAAGCAGGCAGAATCATTGATGAAGATGATCGATGTTCTGGAAGACAATGATGATGTTCAGGACGTTCATGCCAACTTTGACATCTCTGATGAAGAGATGGAAAAAATTATGGGCTGATGAAAGTACTCTTTCGGGCTAATCATTAATGCGTATTCTGGGGATCGATCCAGGCAGCAAAGCGACCGGTTACGGTTTTATCGAACAATGTGGCAATCGCTTGATCCACCTCGATAACGGAGCAATCTTCACCCACAGCAAAGACGCACTGGCAGTACGGCTACAGATCATCTACCGTGAGCTATGCACCCTGATCGAAAAATATCAGCCTGAAGCCGTCGCTGTTGAGCAGGTGTTCATGGCACGTAATCCCGCATCAGCACTTAAACTAGGACATGCTCGCGGCATTGCCCTCCTTGCAGGGATCAATGCCGGACTGCCGGTCGCCGAGTACTCGGCATTACAGGTCAAAAGTGCCGTTGTCGGTTATGGACGTGCCGGAAAAAATCAGGTTCAGCACATGACAAAAACGTTGCTCAACCTGCCGGAAATTGCCCAGGAAGATGCCGCTGATGCCTTGGCTGTGGCAATTTGCCATGCCCACAGTCACCATCTCAGCAATAAGCTAGCAGCACCTTCTCAAGGTGTACGGAGGAGACAATCGTGATTGCCTTACTGACTGGACACCTCGCCTTCCGCAGCCCGGAACAGATTATCGTTGATGTCGCCGGAGTCGGTTATCGCCTACAAATCCCGCTATCGACATTTTACGCCCTCCCGGAAGAGGGAAAAGTTCAATTGCAGGTTTATACTCACGTCAAAGAAGATTCGATCAACCTGTTTGGCTTCGCCACTGTGACCGAAAAGGATCTGTTTTCGTTGTTGATTTCAGTCTCAGGAGTCGGCCCCAAACTGGCGATCACAACCCTCTCTCATATCCCTGGTGACGAGTTGGCTCTGGCGCTCAGTGAAGGAGATATTCCCCGGCTGGTTGCCATCCCCGGTATCGGCAAAAAAAGTGCCGAGCGATTAATCCTTGAATTGCAGGATAAAGCAACCGCCTACGCGGTTACGGCTGCAATTCCCTCTAATCCCGGAAAAGCCTCAGAAAACAAAAATGATGCTGTCTCTGCTCTGGTCAATCTGGGCTACAAAGAGACTCTAGCAAAGCGGGCACTGGGCACACTACAGCTACCGTCAGATACGCCACTGGAAGAGATCCTTAAAGCTGCCCTGCAGGTGCTGCTGAAATAACGGGAGATAGCATGAGTGACCGCCTGATCAATGCCGATGAACGACCTGAAGAGACAAATTTTGAAGTGGGACTGCGGCCAAAATCGCTGGACGAATATATCGGCCAGATGAAAGCAAAACGTAATCTGAAAGTTTTTATTGATGCCGCCCGCAACCGTCAGGAAGCACTGGATCACGTTTTATTTTTCGGGCCACCCGGTCTAGGAAAGACAACACTTGCCAATATTATAGCTCAGGAGATGGGGGTCAATATTAAAAGCACTTCTGGCCCCGTGATCGAAAAAACCGGTGATCTTGCGGCAGTCTTGACCAACCTCGAAGAAGGCGATGTCCTTTTTATTGATGAAATCCACCGACTGTCTCCGGTTGTCGAAGAAATCCTTTACCCGGCAATGGAGGACTATCAGCTCGACATCATGATCGGTCAGGGCCCGTCTGCCCGCACCATTAAACTCGATATTCCCCGTTTTACCCTGGTTGGAGCAACCACCCGTGCCGGCCTTCTTTCTTCACCACTGCGAGATCGTTTTGGTGTTATCAGCCGTCTCGAATTTTATTCTCACGACGAACTGACAACAATCGTCAAGCGCAGTGCCAGTATTCTTGATATCGAAATTAACGATAAAGGGGCCCAGGAAATTGCCCGGCGCAGTCGGGGAACCCCAAGAATCGTCAATCGATTACTGCGGCGCGTTCGGGATTTTGCAGAAATTGAAGGGGAAGGAAAAATCACCCAGGAGTTAGCCGACCATTCTCTAAAGCGCCTTGAGGTTGATAATAAGGGCCTTGACTACATGGATTGCCTGCTACTGCTAACAATCATCGACAAATTTTCCGGTGGTCCCGTGGGTCTCGATACCCTTGCGGCAGCTATTGGTGAGGAGCGTGATACCATTGAAGAGGTCATCGAGCCCTACCTGATTCAACAGGGCTTTCTCAACCGGACACCACGGGGAAGAGTGGCCACAGAAGCCTGTTTCTGCCATTTCCAGCGCACTCCAATTCAGATCAAAGGGAGCGGCCCTCTCTTCGGGACAAACTGATTTTTTTGATGAATCATCATCTGACACAATTTGCCAAACAACTCGCCCTCTGGACAGAGGACATCATTGAACACGGCCGGACTCCGTTTCGCCGTGTCGATACCGCACCACATATTGAGACAGAGCTGGGCGTTATTACACCGCCATTGATTTTCTGGATCAATCGCCAGAGTATGATGGCTGGCGGGATCGTATTCCTTCCCGACAACAATCTGACAGCGGAGCTCGAGAAGGGGCGTGCCTGTGCTTCAGCACTTGGCCTCCGTCACTTTGTCACGTGGGAAACTGAGCAGGTCAGGATCTGGAAAATTGAAGATGATAACACAACCGAGCACCAATCGTTCCCACTCGAGAATCCCGACAACCTGGAATCGTTTCGTTACCTCCTTGCCGACCTTCTTGATGCGCTGAAGCTTCTCGCTGTTCTGGGAGCAATTCCACCGGCAGAACTGTCGCACTGGTATTTAAGTAACCTGCTTCAGATAACACTGCTACAAGCGTCGCCGTCACTGATCGAAGCCTATCGCAGCCAACGCTCTGAAATGGATGAGCACTCCCCGGAAGATGCCACCATTTGTGCAAATGAGGCGAACCGTCTATTACTGTTACAGGTTCTCTCGTTACTCTGGTTTGACAAATTTCCAGATGCAATTCTCCCCGAAAAAATGGAGCGGGCGATTGAGCTGTCGCTACCGGATCTTCCCGACGATATTCGTCAACCACTGTCGCTGAGAACCACCATCAAGCCGCCAGCGTTACCACTTGAAGCTGCCGTTTCTTTTCACCACCTGCTATTGCGGCTGCGACAATTGGCATGGCAACACTCTCCCGAACGGTCAAAAAAAAGTATCTTCAGCCTGAATCAATCGTGGTATCGCAATACAGAGAGTGACAGCGTTGCGGCTGCAATAAATATCTACCCGGCAGCACCACCTCGCGACAACACAACCGAAGTGATCGTGTCGAATTCACCATCGCTGTTAGCCATTACAGCGTTCCTGAACACGATTGCTCAACAGCAACCAAAAACAATGCTCTTCGGTAATTTGTTCCAACTTGAACAAGCCACCCTACCGAACCAGGATATCGTCGCCCGATTGCTCAACCGAACCGGAATTGCCAGCAGTAAACGGCGCGAGTTCACAACGCGATTACGAGCTGCGTGGCCGAATCGGCATCTCAAGATAAAAACCGGCCAACCGCACTGGTCATGGGAGTTGACACACCTTCTTGGGATTTGCCACCCCGGGCAAAGGCTCACAATCGACCTGCCTGATGAAATTCTTAATGATCCGGATAATGGCAAAGTGTGGGCATTGCTACACGAGAATTGTGCCATTTTAAAGGTTGAGCAGATAGATGCAGGGGTTCTCCGTTTCACCCTATTGCATAACGAACGACCACAGCAGACACTGACGCTGAAAAAGAGCTCAGAAGAGAGAGAAATTCCTCAATTTGACGATTCAATACAAATGCGTGATCAGCTCCTTCTTGCCCTCAATCTCCCCAACTCAATTTATAAGTTATTGGGACATGAACTTGTCTGGCCGGAGAAAGATTGTCCGGTGAAGACGTCTTCCGGACGTGAAATTTACCGCAAAAGTTCTCTTTACCGCAGACTTCGAGCGATCCTCAATAAAGAAACCGCCGACAACACACCAGAACCCGAAGTATTACTGCTAAAAGAGCTGGAACAGTTTGCCGCGACAAACACATCGGGAGCAGATCTTGACCTCTTTCTTGCCAACCTGCTTAGCTGCCCTTCGGTCGCAGAAATTGACCAGTCAGTGCCTTCTGCAACAGCAAAAACAAGTGCCACGGGAATTGCCGTGAGCAAGAAACTGAAGGAGACTCTGCGGCAGCAACTGACAACCCACGGGATTCCTAATTTCCCGGAGCAATACCTCTACTTTCTCGATCATCCCGAGATCTGCCACTATTCAATAGTGCCCCCGCTAGAGCTGAAAAGTAGTCTGCTCGGTCAATTTGAATATCTGGATAGCTCAGGACAAACAATCGGTGGTTATGGTGTCGAATTGGAGCAGATTCTTCTGCTGTGTTCTGATAGTGGCAGAAGTGAGTTTGACCTACCGAAGGATCGCCACCAGCTGGAGCAGCTGCTTGACTATTACCGCAAAGATCTGAACTCTCTCTACAAATACTTAAAGAATCTTTGTTACAGCCAGATTGAAAACTCAAAAACAGCCCGGCAAATCATCAGAAAGACCTGGAAGAAACTCAATCTCCCCGATCCGGCATGGTTCAAAGAATAAAGCACCATGCACTGAAAGTGCATGGGTTTGAGTCGGGACTG
>JAMOPE010000405.1 GCA_027064785.1 Geobacteraceae bacterium | reverse complement strand
TCAGCTTGTCGTTTTTATCGCTCCTAAAGTCGTTGGCGGGATGTCGGGTTCCGGCATATTCTCCGGAACGGGGTGTGAGAAGATGATCGACGCCGTTAACCTTCAAAATGTGACTTACCGATCCAGCGGCAAGGATCTGATGATAATGGGAGATATCGCACCATGTTTACCGGACTAATAGAGTCGGTCGGAACGGTTCGCAGCTTTGGACAACAGGGCGGGTCAACACAGCTGCAAATCGCCAGTTCACTGGTTAACGATGATCTGCAATTGGGGGAGAGTATCGCAGTCAACGGAGCCTGCCTGACTGTTGTGCAATGGGATAAAAATAGTTTTACTGTTGATGTGTCACCCGAAACTTTGCAATGTACAACTCTAGGGGCTATGAAGGTCAATCAAGCGGTTAATCTTGAACGGGCATTGCGTCTGTCCGATCGCCTTGGTGGCCATCTGGTGAGTGGGCATGTCGATTGTGTTGCCACAGTTAAGCGGCGCTATCGTGATCAGAATGCGATTCGCTTTGAGTTTAGCGTCCCGGCTCATGTCACACGTTATATCGTTGAAAAAGGGTCAATTGCCATCGATGGTATCAGCTTGACAGTCAATACGGCTGAGGGAGATATGTTCTCGGTTGCGGTGATACCCCATTCACTTGAAAAAACAACATTAATCGATTGTCGTGAGGGGGCGCAGGTCAATATTGAAACCGATCTGCTTGGGCGCTATGTTGAGCGATTATTGCCGGGGCAAAATGAAAAAACTGAAAAGGGTGGCGTCAATCTCGACTTTCTTGCCAAAAATGGGTTTCTGTGAGATAACTCGCGTTTGCGGGTAACCTCAACTGGCGAATGCCGGTTTGAAATAAAGGATAATAGTGCTATGCCGATTGCAAAAATAGAAGCAGCTCTGGATGATATTCGTCAGGGCAAGATGGTCATTCTGGTTGATGATGAAGATCGTGAAAATGAAGGCGATCTGGTTGCTGCAGCCGAGCTGATTACCCCGGAAATTGTCAACTTTATGGCAACCGAGGGACGTGGCTTAATCTGTCTGTCTCTGACCGAGGAGCGGGCCGACGAACTCGATCTGCCGTTGATGGTGACTGACAACAGTTCCTCTTTCGGGACGGCATTTACCGTGTCGATTGAAGCACGTAAAGGGGTGACAACGGGGATTTCAGTTGCCGACCGGGCACGAACTATTCAAGTTGCCGTCGCTGACGAATCAACGGCTCGTGATCTGGCTAGACCCGGCCATGTTTTCCCGCTGCGGGCAAAAAAAGGTGGTGTCATGGTGAGAACCGGACAGACCGAAGGATCGGTCGATCTGGCTCGTCTTGCCGGGCTCAAACCTGCCGGAGTTATTTGTGAAGTCATGAATGACGACGGGACGATGTCCCGGATGCCGCAACTTGAAATTTTTGCGGAAAAACACGATCTGAAAATTATCTCTGTCGCCGATATTGTTGCTTACCGGATGCGCAAGGAACTGCTTGTCCAGCGAGCTGCAGAGACAACGATTCCGACCCCTTACGGTGGTGAGTTTGCTGCGATTGTTTACGATAATGATGTCGACCATGCTCAGCATATGGCATTGGTGAAGGGCGAGATCAACTCTGATGAGCCCATTCTGGTCAGAGTCCACTCTGAGTGTCTGACCGGTGATGTTTTTGGTTCACAACGCTGCGATTGCGGTGAGCAACTGCAGGCTGCGATGGCACAGATCGAAAAAGAGGGAACGGGGATTCTCCTTTATATGCGTCAGGAAGGTCGTGGAATTGGTCTGATCAATAAGATCAAGGCCTATGCACTTCAGGACGAAGGATGTGATACCGTTGAAGCAAATCATAAGCTTGGCTTTGACGATGACCTGCGTGACTATGGTATCGGAGCTCAAATTCTTGCTGATCTCGGTGTGCGTAAACTCCGTTTGATGACCAATAATCCAAAGAAAATTGTCGGTCTTGAAGGGTACGGACTCGAAATCGTCGAGCGTGTCCCGATTGAGATACCGGCAAAGCAGGCAAATCTGAAATATCTGAAAACCAAGCGGGAGAAGATGGGCCACCTGCTGGAAAATCTTTAGCAATATTTGGAGGCAAATATGTCAAAAATTATTGAAGGGACACTCGAAGCCAAAGGCTTCCGCTTCGGTATTATTGTTAGCCGGTTTAATAGTTTTATCTCTGATCGGCTGCTTGAAGGGACGATTGATACTCTGGTTCGCCACGGTGCCGACCAACAACAGCTGACTGTCGTTAAAGTACCTGGGGCTTTCGAGCTTCCCCTGATTGCCAAGAAAATGGCTGCGTCTGACAAGTACGATGCGTTGATCTGCCTGGGTGCTGTTATCCGTGGCGGAACTCCCCATTTTGAGTATGTAAGTGCCGAGATGACCAAAGGGATCGCTTCTGTTTCTCTGCAGGCCGGGTTGCCGATTGCGTTTGGTGTGCTGACCACCGATTCTGTTGAGCAGGCAATTGAGCGCGCCGGAACAAAAGCAGGCAATAAGGGTGTTGAAGCAGCGATGAGTGCCATCGAAATGGTTAATTTGCTGGGGGCTGTTTAAGGAATGTCGAATAACCGCCGTGTCGGGCGTGAATACGCGCTGAAAATGTTATTCGCTCTCCAGCTGGATGAAGCTCAATCTGAGCCGACCCAGGTGGTTAGCTCTTTTTTTGATCACTTTCGGTTTGCTGATGATGTGCTCGGCGAACCTCTTGAGGATATCGAAGCTCCGGTGACAACAGCTGCCCGATTGTTTGCCGAGAATCTCGTCAAAGGTGTCGTTGAATTTCGTTCTGTGATCGATAAAAGGATTTCCGATCAGGCGAAAAACTGGTCATTGAAGAGGATGACACCGGTTGATCTGACAATCCTGAGGATTGGGGTCTACGAGCTGCTTTATCAGCCCGATATTCCGACACCCGTGGTTATCGACGAGGCGATTGAGATTGCTAAAAGGTATGGGACAAAGGAATCTCCTTCTTTCATAAACGGGATTCTTGATAAAATTGCTGCAGTTGCGGCACAGAATAAATAGTTAATTATTTATTAAATTGAGGTTGTGATGGGTGCAATAAAAGTTGGCTTGCTTGGGTTTGGTACCATTGGTACCGGTGTCGTCAGAAATATTCAGCACAATGCTGATGTCATTCAGCAGCGGCTCGGTTGTCGGGTTGAGCTTGCGCAGATTGCCGATCTTGATATCGAAACAGATCGTGGTGTCACCCTTGATGCCGGTGTTCTTAGCACCGATGTCGAGCAGGTTATCTGCAACCCTGACATCGATATTGTTATCGAACTGATCGGTGGCTACGAGCCGGCGAAGAGTTTCATTCTCAAAGCTATTGCCAATGGCAAGCATATTGTGACTGCCAATAAAGCGCTGATGGCAGTCCACGGCCAGGAAATTATTACTGCCGCTAACAAGCAGGGTGTTTCTGTGATGTTTGAAGCTGCCGTTGGTGGTGGAATCCCGATCATTTCTGCGATTAAAGAAAATTTGTGCAGTAATGAGTTTAGTTCCGTTCTCGGCATTCTTAACGGAACGTGTAACTTTATTTTGACCAAGATGACTGAGGAGGGGAGTGACTTTGCTCCGGTTCTGCAAGAGGCACAGGAGCTTGGTTACGCTGAAGCTGATCCAACGTTCGACATCGAAGGCGTTGACACGGCCCACAAAATTGCGCTTCTTTCGGCCCTCTGTTTCGGAACCTCTGTTGATTTTGAACAGGTTTACACTGAAGGTATCAGCAATATCACTGCTGTCGATATCCAGTTTGCCGCACAGATGGGTTATAAGATCAAATTACTGGCAATTGGTAAGAATCATGGTGATCAGATTGAGGCACGGGTGCATCCGACGATGATTCCCGGGTCGTATCAATTGGCTGAAATCAACGGCGTGTTCAATGCTGTTCGCTTAACAGGTGATTTTGCCGGTCCGACGATGCTGTTTGGTAGTGGTGCCGGAATGGATGCAACAGCCAGTGCCGTCATGGGCGATGTTATGGCCATCAGCCGCGACAAGCTTTCGGGTGCGACATCACGGGTTCCAATTATGGGATATACCGCTGACAGTATTAAATCACTTCCGATTAAGCCGATGAGCGAAGTTGTCAGCCACTATTACCTGCGGTTTACAACGTTTGACAAGCCCGGTGTTCTGGCTCAGATTGCCGGGGCTTTAGGCTGTCACAATATCAGTATCCAGTCGATGATTCAGCCTGAATCACACGAAGCGGAATCGGTATCAATTGTGTTGATGACTCATTCGGCAAAAGAGCAGGATATCGCTGCCGCGATTAAAGAAATTGAGCAGTTAGAGTTTGTTTCACAACCGACCTGCCTGATCCGGGTTGAGCACGATCTCGATTGATTCTGTTGCCGTAGAACTTGAAACAAAAAAGAGCCGCCCATGACTGAGCGGCTCTTTTTTGTTAGTGCTCCGATGGTTAGTGCGTCGAAATTTCGGGCTCAACAATGTAGCGTTTGATTTTTTTCGTCGTGGTTTTTGGAAATTCGTCTTCCCGCAGAGTGAATTTTTTGATCCGTTTGTAATCAGCGAGGTCTTTGCCGTAAGTCAGAACCTCTTTACGGATGAGAACTTCGATCTCCTCAGCACTCAGTCCGCCAGCATCTTTCTCCTTCGCCAGGTTAAACAGTGCTTCTTCTTCGGGGAAGATGATGGCGTAGACTTCCTCAGCGGTTGCTCCAATTTTGTGTCCGTAAACCATGATTTCAGCAATGTACGGACTCTTCAGTAGTTGATTCTCTACCTCTTCAGGGTAAACATTCTTGCCGTTCGGCGTGACAATAAGGTTTTTGACCCGGCCACAGATTGTGAGCATGCCTTCTTTGTCGAGTCGCCCCAGATCCCCGGTTCGATACCAGCCGTCAGTGAAGACTTCAGCTGTTGCTTTATCATTTTTGTAGTAGCCCAGCATGACGTTGGGGCCTTTAACAAGGATTTCCCCTTCGCCGTCGCTGTTGGGTTTGTTGATTTTGACTTCAATATCTTCAAGGACCCGGCCCACTGTTCCAGGTTTGTTTGCTGTCGGGCTTTCGGCACAGATGACCGGTGAAGTTTCGGTGATTCCGTAGCCCTGTAGAAGCTTCAACCCAAGATTATTGAAGCCTTCAGCGACAGCAGGGTCGAGGGCTGCCCCTCCACTGACAAAGGTTGTATTTGCTCCGACCGATTGTTGTACTTTTGCGGCAACAATTTTTCGGGTCAGAGAAAAGTTATAGAGCAGTCTGGAACTCGACTTTGATTCAATATTCTTCATGATCCGACCGTAGAGAAGTCGATAGACTGCCGGGACACCAAGGAGGAATGTCGGTTTAACTTCACTGAGGTTGTTACCTAACTTTTTGATTGATTCCGCAAAGTAGACCTCTCCTCCCAGTGAAAGGGGGAGAAGGACCCCGCACACTTGCTCAAAGACGTGGTTGATCGGTAGAAATGACAGTGTCTTGATGGTGTCATCAAGCTGGAAGCAATGGCATGCTCCCTGGATATTGCTGACAATATTCTGATGGCTGAGCATGGCCCCCTTTGACCGTCCGGTTGTCCCTGAAGTGTAGAGGATCACTGCGCGGTCTTTTGGCCGGGCCGGGTTAGGCGGTAACGGGGTCTCGTTAAAAATATCCTTGTATGAAAAAAGACGATTCTCTTTCAGTAACCGGTTTCGTGACATTTCGGGGTCGGAGAGAAAGTTCGTGGACTTCTTTTTTTTGCCTTCTTTCTCCTTCTGTTGTGTTAATGCCAAATGGGCGTGAATTGCTGCATCCTCAACTGGTTTGCGCAGCTCCTGAGCAATGTTGAGTTTTGCAACCAGCTCTTTCCAGACAGATGATAAGTGCTCCATTGCTCCGGCAATCTCACTTTGATCGGTGACTTCGGTCAGGGGAGCATCAATAAGGATCACTTTTTTCAGTTGTGGCAGGTCATCGATGATTTCTAAGAGCGTCTCAAATTGGGGTTGACCCACAAAAACGGCTTTTGTGTCCGAATCGTTCAGAATATGACGAAGCTCGGTGGCTTTCAGTTCTTTGTCGATAGGGATCGCGACACTCCCGCCACGCAAGATAGCAAGGTATGCAGTAATCCAGCGTGGTGATGATGGCCCGAGTAGGGCGACATGATCTTTCGGTTCGATTTCAAGGTCGCGTAGTCCAGCTGACAGCTTCTCAACACTGCTCCACAATTTTTCATAGGTGACAGGCAGCCATTCTCCCTCGTGTTTGCGATGGAGAGCTGTCTTGTTTTTACTCTTTTGGCAACTGGTGTAAATGAGTTGGTCGATCGTTTGCACGGAACACTCCTGAACGTGATGTCATGACAATTGATGAAAAACAAACAGTGGTTTACTCTAGCGTTGTCACTGGTTTCAGGCAAGCGCGAAAATGGATTCAGTGTTAAATAGGCCAAAATTGCTAAAAGATGAATGGAATCGAGAAAATAGCTTGACGTCTCAGGGGTGTTTTGCTACAAGAAACGCCGCGGTTGTTGCAGGCACGTAGCTCAGTGGGAGAGCACTACCTTGACACGGTAGGGGTCGGCGGTTCAATCCCGCCCGTGCCTACCATAACCCGGCAACACAATATAACCGTACCAATCTGGGGCATCTGTTAGATGCCTCTTTTTGTTTCAGCTTTGCATTGTGGCAAAGGGTAGGGGTAAAA
>JAMOPE010000404.1 GCA_027064785.1 Geobacteraceae bacterium | reverse complement strand
CCCCCGTTTCTGCTATGAACCGCGCTTCTGGCGTTTACTGGTTCAATGGTTGTTTTTTGCCTGGATCGCGATTATCGGCGTGCAGTTCGGTCTTTTTGTCCACCATTTTGTGACGGGTGGTGTTGCCCCGTTTTATTCCCGACCGCCGGGGGTTGAGGGTTTCCTCCCTCTGGGAGCATTGACCAGTTTACGTTACACCCTTTTTTCCGGCCAGTTTGACCCCCTTCACCCGGCAGCACTGGTTTTGTTCATGACGTTTGTTGCGATGAGTTTGCTGACCAAAAAATCGTTCTGCTCATGGTTGTGCCCGGTAGGAACTTTGTCTGAACTGTTGTGGAAAATTGGTCAGCGCTGGTTGGGCGGGACATATCAGATCTGGAGATGGCTTGATATTATTCTTCGGAGTGGAAAATATCTGCTGCTGCTGTTTTTTGTTAAGTTACTTTTTTTCGACATGCCGGCTCAGGCGTTAAAACATTTTGTCTCCTCCCCCTACTGGGCCATGAGTGATGTCAAGATGCTCCATTTTTTTACCGATATTTCGATGACGTCATTCCTCATTATCCTGGGTCTGACGGTTCTGTCGTTGTTCTACAAAAACTTCTGGTGCCGCTACCTGTGTCCTTATGGAGCATTGCTGGGGCTGGTCAGTATGGTCAGCCCGTTTAAAATTCGCCGTGACCCCAATTTGTGTATCCAGTGCCAGCGTTGTAACCAGGCGTGCCCGTCATTTTTGCCGGTGGCCCAGAAAAAAACGATCCGCAGCCCGGAGTGTACCGCCTGTTTGAGTTGTGTCACCGCCTGTAACGATAATGCACTCCAGATGGCTCTGCCGGGGGTGAAAAAAACCTTACCCCGCTGGGTCTTTCCAGTGCTGGTTGTCGCTCTGTACGCCACCGGGGTGACTATCGGGATGGTGAGCGGTCATTGGCAGACCAGCCTTACTTATGACAATTACATGTATCTGATTCCCCGGTTGAAGTTTTTTTGATGATTAGGTTTTGAGAGGGAAATAGTATCAGTTGACTGCTCCCTTAGGACGACCTAAAGACATGGGGTGTCTGCTGTCATTTAAGACTATTGTGTTTTCCAAAAATAGGTCTTATGTCCGTAGGAACTCCCTAACGCTGGCGAGACCTGCTCTCTACTCTACTCAGAATTGCCAGTTCTGATGTTTGTCCTCTCCGCGAATCCTGTACCAAAAGAAAACTCACATTGATATTTTAGCCACTTATTGGCAGAATGCTGCGATTCGATTGTCGCTATTCATTTTTAAAGAGGGATAAAGGTTATGGCTTACGGTAAAAAAGAGGGTGCTCTCTACTTTGGTATTCCGTCGGGAAGTTTGAATGAACAGGTTCTGCGGCTGCTGGCTAAATCGGGTCGTCCGCTGAAAAAAGGGCGTCAGTACGAAATGATGGGTCCTTACGACAAGGATGTGGTTTTCCGGATTCTTGATCGCAAGGAGATGGCCCAAAAGGTTGCCGACGGGATTGTCGATTGCGGGATCACCGGCAAAGATTATATTTTTGAAGCGGGTCGCGAAGATCAGGTTGAGGTTCTTGGAGATTTTATTTTTTCCAAGTATACCAACCAGCCGTCGCGACTGGTGCTGGCAAGTCGCCCCGAATTGGGGATTGAAAAGCCCGAGGACTGCCGGGGAAAAGTGATTGCGACCGAACTGCCCAATCTGACCCGGCGGCGGATGAAAGAGCTGTTCGGGATAGAAGATATCGAGATTCTCCATAGTGAAGGAAAAACCGAAGCCAAGGTCAATATGGGGGAGTGTGACGCTTTTACCGATATTACCGAAACCGGAGCAACATTAAAAGCCAATGGTAATAATATTGTTGCCGAGCTGTTTACTTCTAATCCTCAGCTGATCGCTAACCGTGAGGCATTAAAAGACTCTGCCAAGCTCGAAAAGATGGAAGATATCCGGATCTGTATCGATGCTGTCTTGCAGGCAGAGCGTGAGCCGGTTTTTATGGTCTTTATGGATGTTCCGACGGCTGTGATGTCCGAAGTTGAAAAGATGTTACCGTCGGTCGTTTCACCGACTGTCAGCCCGGTGGTCGATAAGGCGTGGTGCAGTGTTTCGGCGGTGATCCGTGAGTCTGAATTGAATATTCTGGCACCGCAACTGTTGCGTCTCGGGGTCGATGGGATTGTCCCGATCCCGGCACCCAAGGTCTTTACTCAGGATATGGTGAAAGCGAACCGTTTTTAACGGTATTTCAGTGTCATGATGCTGAATTGTCTCCTTCTCCCTGAGGGAGAAGGTGCCCATAGGGCGGATGAGGGGGGGATGTTGGCAAGTTTCCCTCTCACCCCAACCCTCTCCCCCAGGGAGAGGGGGACGTTTACTATTTTTTTTTGGAGATAAGTAATGGATAAAAAAATGTTGGAAGAAGGAACGGAACTACTGATCGATTTTGAAAAGCGGGGTGGCCTGATCCCGGCAATTGTTCAGGATGTTGCCGATGGTAAAATTCTGATGCTTGCCTATGTGAATCCCGAGGCACTGAAAACGACGCTGGAGAAGGGGATGGCGACGTTCTGGTCGACATCACGTAACGAACTGTGGACCAAGGGGGAAACCTCGGGCGATTTTCTGAAGATTGTTGAAATCCTCACCGACTGTGATCAGGATGCGCTGATCTACCGGGTTGAGCCTCAAGGTGGCGGTGCCTGCCATACCAAAGATCCCGTAACCGGAAAAACCCGGGCAACGTGTTTTTACCGCAAGCTTGAATTGCCACAGGAACGGCTGATTCACATCGGTTGATCTGTTCTTGAAGTATATTTTTTTCAAAAGCGGAAGGTTTGTCACCTTCCGCTTTTTTCTTTCCTTCGACTCTGATACTCTCAATAATTCGATTCAGATTGAAGCTCAGGAGTTATTATGGAAGAGAATCAGACCCACCGTTTACCACCACAAAACCTCGAAGCCGAAATGTCGGTTCTTGGCGGCGTTCTCCTTGAAAATGAGGCATTGAACCGTGCTCTGGAATATTTGACGACCCCCGATTTTTATCGTGAGAGTCACCGGAAGATTTTCAATGCGTTGATTCAACTCAGTGAAAAAGGGGAGCCTGCCGACCTGGTCACCTTGACGGCTGTCCTGAAGGATCGCGGTGAACTTGAAGATGTCGGAGGCAGCAGCTATCTGGCAACTCTGGTCGATTATGTTCCAACCGCAGCCAACATCAGTTACTACTGTAAACTGGTAAAAGAGAAGTCGGTCGCCCGAAAACTGATTGAAGCATCAACCGAAATTGTCACCCGTGGTTATGAGGGGGGTGACATGGAGGAAATCCTCGATCAGGCCGAAAAGGCGATCTTCGAAATCTCTGAAAACCGGATCCGTCCCTCCTATTATCCGGTGCGCGATATTCTGAAAGATACATTCAAGTCGATTGAACTCCTTTACGAACGCAAAGAGCTGGTCACCGGGGTTCCGACGGGCTATACCGATCTCGATAAAATGACAGCAGGGTTACAGCCGAGCGATCTGATTATCGTCGCCGGGCGGCCATCGATGGGAAAGACTGCTTTTGCTCTGAACGTCATTGAATATGCAACAACTCATGCCGACAATTCTGTTCCTGCGGTTATTTTTTCTCTGGAGATGAGTAAAGAGCAGCTGGTGCAACGGATGCTCTGTTCGTTGGCAAAAGTGGATGCCGGGCGGTTACGAACCGGTCACCTGGGAGAATCGGACTGGCCGAAGTTGACGATGGCGGCAGGGCAGCTGAACGAAACCCAGATCTATATTGATGATACCCCGGCGATCTCGGTCCTTGAATTACGTTCCAAGGCGCGGCGACTGAAAGCGGAGCACGGTCTTGGTCTGATTATTGTCGACTATCTGCAGCTGATGCGTGGTAGTAATCCTGAAAGTCGTCAGCAGGAAATTTCTGAAATTTCCCGGTCACTCAAAGCGCTGGCAAAAGAGCTGGAACTCCCTGTGGTTGCTTTGTCCCAGCTCAACCGTTCTCTTGAAAGTCGCACTGACAAACGTCCCATGATGGCCGATTTGCGGGAATCTGGAGCGATTGAGCAGGATGCCGACGTCATCATGTTTGTTTATCGCGAGGCGGTTTATTGTGAAGACTGTAAAAGCCGTGAGAGAACTTGTGAAAAAGGGCACGACAAGGATGCTGAAATTATTATCGGCAAGCAGCGGAATGGCCCGATTGGAACAGTCCACCTGACCTTCCGTGGCGAGTTTACCCGGTTTGAAAATCAGGCTAAACGGGATGATGGTTATTGAGTTGGAGTCTTTTACCCGCCCCGTTTCACCTCAATATCGAGCATCTTGATTTTTTTTCGCAGGGTGTTGCGGTTAATCCCGAGAATATCTGCCGTTCTAATCTGGTTACCACGGGTTTTCTGCAGTACGATGTTGATCAGCGGACGTTCAACCTGATGGAGAACCATATCGTAGAGGTTGTTCATCTCCTGTAGATTCATCTGGGCCAGTGAGTTCTCGAGCTTTTGAGCCACCAGCGCTTCGAGGGACTCGTTGGTTTTGCAGGGATTCCGGTCTCCCAACAAATCGGGGAAGTCAGCAGGAGTCAGAACTTGATTGGGGGAGAGAAGGGCGGCCCGCATGATAGTATTTTCCAGTTCTCTGACATTGCCCGGCCAATGGTGTGATCTGAACAATTCAAGAGTCTCCTCGCTGCATTCGATAGATTCAATTCCCAAATCCTGTTGCGATTTTTTGAGGAAAAAGTTAACCAGAGACGGGATATCATCGGTCCGTTCCCGGAGTGCCGGCAGCTTGATCGGGACAACATTGAGGCGATAGTAGAGGTCTTCTCGGAACTTTTTCTCTTCAACCAACTGGGTGATATCCTGATTGGTTGCGGCAACAATTCTGACATCAACCTTGATTGTCTGACTCCCACCGGTTCGGGTGATCTCCTTTTCCTGTAAGACCCTCAACAGCTTGACTTGCAGTTCCAGCGGCATATCGCCAATTTCATCGAGGAACAGAGTCCCCCCATCGGCCTGTTCAAACCTGCCGGTTTTCCGCTCGGTTGCCCCGGTAAAAGCACCCCGTTCGTGACCGAACAATTCCGATTCAAGCAGTTCGTGGGGAATGGCTGCACAGTTGAGGGCGATGAAAGGTTTCCCCAGACGTTGACTGTTGATGTGAATGGCTCTGGCGATCAGCTCTTTCCCGGTTCCGCTTTCTCCAGTGACCAGAATGGTGACATCCGAGGCGGCAACGCGACCGAGAATTTTGTAGATTTCCTGCATCGGCTGACTGTCGCCAATGATTGAACGTCCCGGGCTGTATTGATCCTGCAGTTCCTCTTTGAGCTGATCAATCTTGCCGGTGAGTTCAGCTGCTTTTTCGGCTTTGAGAATGATTGCGTCGAGGGCGGTGAGATCAAAGGGCTTGGTCAGATAGTCGTATGCACCATTCTTCATTGCTGTGACGGCATGTTCCATCGTTGCTTCGGCAGTCATGATGACAATCAGCATGTCGGGGTAATCGGCGCGAAACTGTTTGAGAAGCTCCAAACCATGAATCCCCGGCATTTTGATGTCGAGAACAGCAAGGTCGTAGCGGTTTTTCCGGGTGAGGTTTCTCGCCTGGAGGCCGTCCTCAGCTAGGTCAACAATGAGTCCTTGTTTTTTTAATGCTTTGGATAAAACCCAGCGGATACTTTCTTCATCGTCAGCAACAAGGATACGTTGAATAGCCATAATCTTATTTTCCTTTAGCGGGAACTTTGGTTTGTTCGTGGATAAATAATGGGAGTGAAACCTTGACCCGGGTTCCCCCTTCGGGGCGCTCGAGCAGATGCAGTTGCCCTTCGTGGTCAGTCACAATTTTCTGACAGATTGAGAGACCTAATCCATTTCCCCCTGCTTTGGTCGTATAGAAGGGGGTGAATATCTTTTCCAGGTCCTCTGCTGGAATCCCCGGTCCCTGATCGCTGATGGAAATCTGCACCATCGGTGTCGGACGACTCCCGGGGAGACTCAGATGATACTCGGGATCAATTCCGGTCTGAATCAGAATTTCGCTGTCGACGGGACTTGCCTCGCAGCCATTTTTAATCAGGTTGAGGAAAAGGCTGGTCAAAAGATCACGGTCGCCGATGATATCGGGGATACTGGGGTCAAGTTGCCAGCGGAAGCGGATGTTCCGTTCTGCAGCAGTACTTTTTTGCAAGGTGACGATCTCATCGAGAATCCGTCCTATATTGATTTTTTCCTGCTGTGATTTACGGGGTCGCGACAGGTTTAGCAACTCTTCAATAATCCGGTTGACCCGTTCTGTTTCACGGACAATCAAGCTGGTGTATTCCTGAAGCTCTTCATTCCCGGCAAGCTCCATCTGCAGCAGCTGCGCGGAGCCTTTAATGCCGCCGAGGGGGTTTTTGATTTCGTGAGCCAGCCCTGCTGCCATTGTTTCAATCATCGCTAACTGTTCGGCGTGACGTTCTGCCCCTTCAAGACTACGAACCCGGGTCAGGTCGTGAAGAACGATGACGGCTCCCTGCTGTGGCTCTTCAGTTGAAAATATCGGTGACGCTGTAATTGTGACCTGGCGCTGCTGCGCTGTTGCAGATTTTAGGGCCACCGTCTCGTGGCTGGAAATCGAACGACCTTCTGTCAATGCAATCCGGGTCAGGTGGCAGAGCGTTTCCTGAATTTTAAAACAACTGAAAAAATTTCGACCGATG
>JAMOPE010000403.1 GCA_027064785.1 Geobacteraceae bacterium | reverse complement strand
ATTGCTGCACGTTTTTTCGAACGTGGCGCAACAAAAATCATCACTGCTGAAACCAGTGGGATCATGCTGGCACAGGCGGTGGCATTGAAGCTGAAAATCCCGTTTATCTATGCCAAAAAGAAACGCCCCATCACGATGGCAGAATACTATGCGGCTGCCAGTTATTCCTTTACCAAGCAGGAATCGACGACTCTCTACGTTTCCAAAGAGGTTCTTCACCCCTTTGATACTGTTTTGTTTATTGATGATTTTTTCGCCAAAGGGTCAACCCTGAAGGCAATTGAAGAGATTATCTCTCAGGCCAAAGCGACCTTGACGGGGACTGCCGTCATTATCAACAAATCACAGCGTCGTGATATTGAATCAATCCTGACACTGGATGATTTGCAATAAAGCGGTTTGTCTCTCGGTCTCATTGAGGCAGAGCATTCTGCAATAAGAATGTTTACTACCTCGATGGACTATTCTGTCACAATTTCAAATTCAGGTGCGCTCATCAGTGCTTTTTTGACGGAGCACATCTCTGCAGCCCGGATAATGGCGCGGTGGTATTTTTCCGGGAAACCCTCGGGAAGTTGAATTGCCAGTATGACTTTATCGAGGGCCCGGGTTTCCGGATTCCGTTCGATATCCAGAGTCATGCCCAGCCCTTCCGTCGGCAGTTCCCGCTGCTGGCAGAAACGCAGTACATAAAATCCGGCGCAGGTAACAATTGACGAGAGAAACAGCATATAGGGCTCGGGGGCGGTGTCGGTTCCGCCATCTTCAATCGGTTGATCGGTTGGAACTTCAAATTTACCGAAATTGGCGTTAACCCTGGTTCCTCCGGGGAATGTCACTTTAACTGTCGGCATAAATATTCTCCTTTTCAGTATGTGAAATCTATTTTTTACTCAACCCTTCTCCATGAGGGAGAAGGTGGCCGTAGGCCGGATGAGGGGGTACTCTGGTAAAGCTACCTAAGAACATGGTGATAAACTCTTCCCCTCACCCTAGCCCTCTCCCTCATGGAGAGGGGATTATTTCAGGATCATGTATGCATTGTGTTAGTCGCCAAACATCTGGCTGATATTATTGAAAAAATTGCTTGCACTGACGGCTTCTTCTTCGGGGCTGACATCTACTTGTTTCTCCGCTGCTTTTTCGAGGACACTCTCAGGGATTTCACTGACAAAACGGCTCGGCTCGCGTTGCTCCAGTTTCCCGTATTTACGCCGCTGCTGGGCTCCGAGTAGGATCAGTTGCTGCTGTGCCCGGGTGATGCCGACGTAGCAGAGGCGCCGCTCTTCATCGATATCGAAGGTTTCGTTAATCGATTTCTTGTGTGGCAGAAACCCTTCTTCCATTCCGGCGAGAAACACAACGGGAAATTCCAGCCCCTTGCTCGAATGTAAACTCATCAGGGTGACAGCATCAAGAGCCAGCTTGCTTTCCTTGTCATTTTTTCCGTTGATTTCATCATCAAACAGAGAAATCCGGTCGAGAAACCCGGCCAGATCGGGGTATGGGGTGCGATCCAGATAGATCGACATACTGTTGAGCAGCTCCTCCTGATTGGCGACCCGTCGCTGGGCAACCAGAGGATCTTTTTCCTGCCGATAGATTTCATCGGCAAGTTTCAATTCGGTCAACATCTCGCGCAGTGTTTCGAGCAGGCGTAACGGCTGTTTAAAGCGCTTCTGGTAGCGCTGAATCAATTCAACAAACTCACGACATGCTGCTGCGGTGCGATCGTTCATTTCCGGGACCAGTTCAACGTGTTGCAACACGGTCCACAGTGAACGTTTGATCTCTGCTGAATGGCGGATGATGCGATCAATACTTCCTTCACCGATGCCCCGCTTAGGATAGTTGAGAATCCGCAACAGATTAACTTCATCGGTCGGGTTCTGGATAACTTTGAGATAGGCGACAACATCCTTGATCTCTTTGCGGTCAAAAAACTGCTGCCCGCCAATCAGAACATAGGGGATGTTTTCGTAACGCAACTGCTCCTCGAAGGCCCGTGACTGGCTGTTGGTGCGGTAAAGGATGGCAAAATCGCCGTATTTGAGATTGTGCCGATATTTTTCGATATGGATTCGTTCCATCACCTGCCGCGCTTCGTCTTCCCCGTCTGCGCAGAGAAGGTATTCGAGCTTTGCTCCGTCCCCGCTGGCAGTCCAGAGAGCTTTTTCTTTTCGCTTGGAATTGTTTTTTATGACGGCATTGGCAGCTGCAAGGATATTGCCGGTCGAGCGGTAATTCTGTTCTAATTTGATCACTTTTGTCCCCGGAAAATCTTTTTCAAAGTCGAGGATATTAGCGACATCGGCACCCCGAAAGGCGTAGATCGATTGATCATCATCACCGACGACACACAGATTACTGTGGTTGCTGGCCAGCAGTTTCAGTAATCGGTATTGAACCGGGTTGGTGTCCTGGTATTCATCGACCATCTGATATTGAAAGCGCTCGGTGTAATGTTCAAGCAGGTCTGGATGCTGTTCCAGCAGCTGTACGGTAAACATCAGCAGATCGTCGAAATCGACAGCATTGAACGCTTTCAGTGAACGCTGATAGCGGGGGTAGATTGTTGCGACCAGTGATGAAATCGGATCATGATCATTGGGCAGGTACTGTTCTGCTGAGATCAGATGGTTTTTAGCTGAGCTGATTCGCCATAACACCTGATCGGCATCGGCCGAGCTGTTCTTTGCTCCAATGTCGCGCAACAGATCACGAATCAGCCGTTGCTGATCTCCGGAGGCATAGATGGAGAAGTTCTTCTTAAACCCAAGCCGATCAATATTGGCTTTGAGGATTCTGACGCCCAGCGAGTGAAACGTGGCAATTGTCATCCCTTTGGCCGCTTTTGCCCCGACCATCTCCTGAACCCGCTCACGCATCTCCTTCGCTGCCTTGTTGGTAAAAGTGACGGCAAGGATCTGTTCCGGAGGCACTCCCTGGTCAAGCAGATAGACGATGCGACAGGTGATGACCCGGGTTTTTCCGGAGCCTGCCCCGGCGAGGAGCAGTAAGGGCCCTTGTCTGTGGATGACGGCAGCACGTTGCTGAGGATTGAGACTGTTAAGATCAAACATTTATCTATTTTTCACGGATGCTTTTCTGTGGTTGATTAATGAAAAAACTTCTGCTAATTTGCCCGCCATGTTGCGTTTAGTTATTTTACTTGTCAGTCTGGTTTGGGCGTCGTTGATGTTGATTTCCTGGAGTGGTGCTCCCACGACTCTGGAAAGCTCTGATGTTGTTGTTTCAACGTCGGCTAACTCCTGATTCCTCGCTATTCCTGATATTTATCTCCCTGCTTTGATCCACGCCGTTCCAGTTCATCATCAATTGCATTGAGAACTTCCCACTTATTCATTGACCATAGCGGTGCCAGTAAAATGTCACGTGGCCCGTCACCGGTCAGGCGGTGAATCAATGTCTCCGGCGGTAACCTCTCGATAAAATCGACCACCAGCTCAACATATTCAGCCATCTCCAGCATTTTGATGTCCCCCTGATGATAGAGATCGCCCAGGGGAGTCCCTTTGAGGATATGGAGGAGGTGGAGCTTGATTCCGTCAACCTTCAGCCGGGCGAGTTCTGTCGCTGTGGCAAGAATGTCGTCACGGCTTTCACCGGGAAGTCCAAGAATGACGTGGGCACAGATGCGCAGGTCGCGCTGTTTGGCACGCTGGTAGGCATCGAGGAAGCAGGCGTAGTCATGGCCGCGCTGAAGAAAATCGAGAGTTCTGTCATGGATACTTTGCAATCCCAGTTCAAGCCAGAAATCGGTTTTCCGGTGGTATTCTCCCAGCAGATCCATGACCGCTTCGGGGACGCAGTCGGGACGGGTGCCGATGGCGAGACCGACAACATCTTCGACTGCCAGAGCCTGATCGTAACAATCACGCAAATGATGCACCGGTGCAAAGGTATTGGAGAACGGCTGGAAGTAGGCGATAAACCATTTTGCCCGATATTTCCGCCGCATCAGCTCTTTGGCACGCTCGACTTGTGTGGCAATCGATTCACTGCGCTCGATACCGACGGAACCTGACCCACCGGGATCGCAAAAAATACAGCCGTGTGCGTCGCGGCCACCGCGGCGGTTCGGGCAACCGAAGCCGGCATCGATTGATATTTTATGGACTCGACCGCCGAAGTGTTTTTTCAGGTGAGTCGAATAAAGATTAAAGGCTTTTTTTCGCATGGAGGGGACTATGCCAGTTGCAGAGCTGCAGGGCAAGTGCGACAATAAAAATTCGCCTCTACCACCGAAATCGGGGTATAATTCAATTTTGCAGTTCAGATCATTTTATTGATAGTGAAGGATTTTAGTATGGCAGCAGATAGTGTCGCCTCGACAGACCGGACAGACACTCTCAAGGTTTGTATCCTCTGGCACATGCACCAGCCCGATTATCGTGACCCGGTCAGCGGACAGACTCTGCTGCCGTGGACGTGGCTGCACGGGGTGAAGGATTACGCTGAAATGCTTGAAACTGTCGTCGAAACTGACGCCAGAGTGACGGTGAATCTGGTCCCTTCGTTGCTGGAACAGCTCGAAGGTTATCGCGATGGAACAACCCGCGATTGCTGGCTGGAGATGATTGCCCGTCCGCCACAGGAGTTATCAGTGGCAGAGCGGCAGTTTCTGGTTGATCAACTGTTTTCTGTCAACGAAGAGACGCAGATTTTTGCCAATCGCCGCTACCATCAGCTCTACCAGTTACGCGGAATAGGTGCTCAGCCTGACGCCCAACATTTTAACGATCAGGATCTCCTCGATTTGCAGGTATGGTTTCTCCTTGCCTGGACCGGGTCTCATTTACGCCGCAAGTCGGAGCTTGTTGCTGAACTGTTACAGCAGGGAGAATATTTTCGTGAAGAGCAGAAGCAGCAGCTGCTGAGTCGTTGCAACGAAGAGCTGAACCGGGTGATCGATTTTCACCGGCAACTCGAAGAAAGTGGGCAGATCGAAATATCTGTGACCCCTTATGCTCATCCAATTTTACCGTTGCTCTGCGACCTCCACACCGCACAGGAACCGAGCCCCGGGTTACCGCTGCCCGCTGCCGATTTCCGTCACCCCGAAGATGCCCGGTTGCAGGTTCGTGAAGGGTTACGCACGGCAGAACGGATTTTCGGCCAACGGCAGCGTGGAATGTGGCCTGCCGAGGGGGGGGTCAGTGCTGAGGCGGCAAAATTATTACGCGAGGAAGGGGCCGTCTGGGCGGCGACCGATGAAGATATCCTTGCCCGCAGCCTTGACAATGGACTGAGCCACCGCAGCCAGCTGTACACAATTTACCAATACGATGGCTTGCCACTACTGTTCCGTGACCGCGAATTGTCGGACCGGATCGGTTTTCTCTATGCCGGGTGGAACACCGAAGAAGCTGTTGGCGACTTATTGCGCCGTTTGCAGCAGATATCTCATCAGGCTCCCGGCGGGACGGTTGCCATTATCCTTGATGGTGAAAATTGCTGGGAACGCTACCCCGATAATGGCTATCCGTTTCTGCGTGACTTTTATCTTGCATTGCACAACGATCCCCGCCTTGAGATGGCAACCATTCAGGATGCTTTAGCCGATAGCGAACCGGTCCCCCTTAACCGGCTTGCTGCCGGGTCGTGGATTCGCTCCGATTTTACCACCTGGATTGGTCATTCTGAAGAGAATCGGGCGTGGGAACTGTTACAGCAGGCCCGCACCGAAACAATCAGAGATGAAATTACCCGGGCGTTGGATCATCCTGATGAGCCTCTCAGCGATTTGGTTCGGGAGCTGTTGCGTGCTGAAGGGAGCGACTGGTTCTGGTGGTTTGGTGATGAACACACCACGGCACAGGCCGATATCTTTGACCGTCTGTTCCGACTGCACCTCGAAGGCCTCTACCACGCCAAGGGGTTTCCGGTTCCGTCCCGACTTCATCAGGCAATCAAACCTGTGGTTAAATACATCGCCGGTTTTGAACCGACCGCCCGCTTTACCCCGGATATTGATGGTCGACTTGGGGACTATTTTGAATGGCTACCAGCCGGACGGATTGAGCTTTCCAGCGGTGGAGCAATGTATACCAGTCGTGAGTCACTGGAAGAACTCTATTATGGTTACGACGATCAGAATCTCTATTTCCGCTTTGATCAGCCCGAAGTGCTGAAAAGCCTGTGTGGTCACGGTGGTTGTTTTGAAGTTCGCCTGATGACCAACAAACTTTATCAACTGCGTTATCGTTTTGATCACAATACCTGTAAGGTCCTTTTTGAAGGGAAGGTTGTTGAAACAGGGAACGCTGCCTGTGACCAGATACTGGAGCTGGCGATGCCGTTGAATGTGCTGCAGTTGCGTGAAGGAGATATCGTCAATCTCAGCTGTTATGCCCTGCAGAAAGGGCGTGAAAACGGTCGCTGGCCGAGTGAGGGAAACGCCAGTTTCTGTTTCCGTGGCTCGAATCTGGATGAAGATAACTGGATTATCTGACACCTTGTGGAGAGTGAATCACCGCAGATAAAGAGAGGGAAAACATTGTCTGAATTTCGTTGGGACCCGTTGAAGAACAATTGGGCGATCATCGCTAAAGGGGAGAGCCGCCGTCCGCAGGACTTTCTGCAGCAGCGGAAAATTTCTGCGACAACGTCGTGTCCATTCTGCTCTGGAAATGAGGAGAAGACTCCTCCCGAAATTTACGCCTATCGCCCCGATCACAGTGCTCCGAACCAGCCGGGCTGGCAGGTTCGGGTTATCCCAAATAAATTTCCGGCTCTGCG
>JAMOPE010000402.1 GCA_027064785.1 Geobacteraceae bacterium | reverse complement strand
AAGAACAGAAATGATAACCCAGACAGCAACACTGCCACAGACGAGATTGAGAATTCCGACAACAGGAGCCCATTTTTTTGGGTTTGCCGGAGGTAAGCCGCGTTTTATCGCGACTTCGGAGTAGTTTTTTTTGACAAAGATTCGCCAAGCCCGGCGAAGCCAGAAGAAGGCCATAGGAAACAGAGCGAGAAACAGAATCCATGTCATGACTACGCCGATATCAAAAACCATTCAAAACTCCTGTGGGAAAATACGTCAACGAAATCTTTTGTACCTGAGGTGCATCAACTACGCAAGATGTTTCTAGGACAGCTTTGTTTAAAAAAGCCCCGCCAGAAGGCTGGCGGGGCAAGGATAATCGGTTACACGGAACCGATCATATTGAATCGATAGTTATTAGTGAGCACCGTCAACAGCTTTAGAGCCGCGTGGGATACGTACATCTTCAACCATTTGTGCAATATCTTGAGGTACTGGTGGGGTCATGTTCTTCACTGCGAATGCAACAGCGAAGTTAACGATAGCACCGATAGCACCGAATGCGTTCGGGGAAATGCCGAAGAAGAAGCTGGATTTTCCACCAAACATGCCGAGGAAGGAAGTTCCCTTGATGAAGAAGATACCTTTGTGAGCAAAAACATAGAACATGGTGATACCGAGACCGGAGAGCATACCGGCGATGGCGCCTTCTTTGTTCATGGTTTTACTGAAGATACCCATCATCAGACATGGGAAGATTGAACTTGCAGCCAGACCAAAGGCGATCGCAACAGTACCGGCAGCAAATCCTGGAGGATTCAGACCGAGATAACCGGCGACGACGATGGAACATGCCATGGCAATCTTACCGGTAAGAAGTTCTTTCTGCTCGGACATTTCTGGGAACCAGATACTCTTGAACAAGTCATGAGAGATTGCAGAAGAGATTGCCAGCAACAGACCGGCAGCAGTTGACAGCGCAGCAGCAAGACCACCGGCAGCAACCAGAGCAATAACCCAGTTTGGCAGTAGGGCAATTTCAGGGTTCGCAAGAACCATGATATCGCGGTTAACTTTTAGCTCGTTACCTTTCCAACCAGCTGCTTCAACTTTAGCGAGGAAATCAGCATTTTTGGATTTAGCATTGTAATACTGAATCCGGCCGTCACCGTTTTTGTCTTCAAATTTCAACAGACCGGTAACTTCCCAACGCTTCATCCAGTCGGGACGTTCAGAGTAAACAATACTGTTCTCAGGGGCGAAGAGATCGCCGCCGCTCTGCATGACAGCTTTGTTAACTGTTGCGTGCAGGTTCAAACGCGCCATAGCGGCAACGCCAGGAGCTGTGGTGTAGAGGAGAGCGATGAAAACGAGAGCCCAACCAGCGGAGTAACGTGCATCTTTAACCGTCGCAACGGTGAAGAAACGCATGATAACGTGTGGCAGACCAGCGGTACCGATCATCAGCGAAACAGTGTAGACGAACATATTGAGCATGCTACCGGGAACCTGAGTGGTGTACTTACCGAAACCGAGTCCGGTAACAACTTCATCAAGTTTGCCGAGTAGGCTCATGTCGGTGCCAGCAAAGTTAGAACCAAGGCCAAGTTGTGGCAGTGGGTTGCCGGTCAGTTGCATTGAAATAAAGATTGCAGGAACGGTGTAGGCAAGAATCAGAACACAGTACTGAGCAACCTGAGTGTAGGTGATTCCTTTCATGCCGCCGAAAACAGCGTACATAAAAACAATTGCCATACCAATGTAGATACCTGTTGAGTTTGAAACGCCTAGGAAACGGGAGAATGCAACACCAACACCAGTCATCTGACCAATGATGTAGGTCAAGGATGCTGCGAGGAGACAGAGAACTGCAACCAGACTTGCACCCTTAGAATAGTAACGGGTGGAAACGAATGAAGGAACGGTAAATTTACCGAACTTCCGCAGGTATGGTGCCAGTAGCATCGCTAGCAGAACATAACCACCGGTCCAGCCCATCAGGAACAGACCACCACCGTAACCCATGTTGGCGATAAGACCAGCCATGGAGATAAAAGACGCTGCCGACATCCAGTCAGCACCAATTGCCATACCGTTAACAACAGGACCAACGTTACCGCCGGCAGAATAAAATTCACTTGTACTTCCGGCGCGAGCCCAAACAGCGATGCCGATGTAGATGGCAAAGGTAAGGCCGACGACGAAATATGTCATAGCTTGTAAACCCATAATTATTATACCTCCCTAATCTTCGTGGACGTCATATTTTTCGTCGAGCTTACCCATCATCTTGGCGTAGATGAAGATAAGAGCAACAAAAATATAGATTGAACCCTGCTGGGCAAACCAGAACCCGAGTGGATAACCACCAAGATGGATGCTGTTTAATGCAGGAGCGAACAAAATTCCGGCTCCGTAGGAGACCAGAAACCAGATGATTAAGAAGTTCCTCACCAGACCTAAAGTGTCTTTCCAATAGGCTTTACCACTATTGTCCATACTCATAAAAATTTTCCTCCTCACAAAAAGATGGATGTTACCCCCTAAACTTACGTACTTAATAAACTTTGAAGCTAGGTTTTGCCGTTCTTTCTGTTGCCTCCTTTCAAGATGTCGTTTCTTTTGTTTAAAGTGTCTACGAAATAAACTTGGTTATGCATGTCCCGACAATGTCGGGCTAAATAGATTATGAATCCCCTAAGGGATACTTCTGGGTGCGTATGCGTTGTAACCCAGCCGTGCAGAAATCATTTCCCCTGCCGCCTTAAGCGCCGGAAGCAGCTCTTTGTCAATTCGGGTCGTGTCTGTACGAAAGCTTGGTGCCACCATGGCCAGGCTGCCGACGACTGCTTCTCCACTTTTAAACAGTGGGACGGCCATGCAGGTACTGCCTTCTCCCGCACCATTGTAGTCGATGCAGAATCGTTGTTCGCGGCATGAGGCAATTTCATCAGTTAGTTCTGGTAGGCTTTTCAATAGCCCTGAATTTTCTTCATTGAACGCCAAAAAAATCCGGCCAGCAGCACAAGCTTCCAGAGAAAATCTTTGGCTTGTCAGGGGGATCACTTTGACTTTTTGATCGTTGTCGACCATTTCCATGAAGAGTGCTTCCTGGTTTCTCTGTACGACAAGATAGACTGTTTCGTTACACTGCCGGGCCAGTTGTGCCATAACGGGTCGGGATTTCTTGAGCAGGGTCATCTTTGATAGCAGTTTCTGCCCCACTTCAAAAGCAGCCAGGCCTAGTTGATATTCTCCTGATCGCTGGCTCCGTTCTACATAACCGTGATTCTCAAATGTTGCCATGAGTCTGAACAAGCTGGCCTTTGTCATGTCGAGGCGTTGGCTAAGTTTGGAGAGGCTACACTGCTCTCCTTCTTCTGCCAGAGCTTCAAGTAGCAGCAGAGCATTTTCAACTGACCTGATATTGTAAGAGTCTTTGTCTCTGCTCGGCATCGCGTTTAGCGCCTTCCAACTTAAATTTTAAACCGGATGTTCATTTTAGCAACTTTTAATCTACTGAGGTCTTTAGCTTGATGGGACAATAATACGCTGTTATATAGTTGTCAATACGCTTTTTTGTTTCAATGATTATTAGCGAAAGACTACTGCGGTGGTGGTGTTTTAATGTAGAAGTGCAACCTACCGAAAAAGCAGGTAAATAACCAGAATGGTCATCTAATAAATTAAAGTATAACGGTGTTTATAAAAAAATCAAACCGTTTCATTTTTTGTGAATCATTGTTTTTTAAGTATTTTGTCTTTTGGGATATTTAGTGCATAAATAGCTGAATTTATCACTGTTTATGGTTAGATAGCCGTTTGGCTGTTTTTTAATTTTACGTAAATAATATTTATTATCAAATATTGTTTTATTGGCGGATGTGGCGGAATTTTGTTTTGTCGTGTTCGATGCTCCCTATTGTTTAATAGGGCATCTCTCTCTGGCAGATTTTTTCTGATCGTGATCCAGTGATGGAGTGGTTATCTTGACTTGTTTTGTTATATAGTGTTAGAAATCGCTCTTTTATGAAGGTTCTCAGTTGACTATGTATTATCCATCCGAAAACGAGTTCTGCCGATTGGTCGGGCAGGGCAACCTGATTCCCGTATACCGTGAAATTCTTGCGGATATGGAAACTCCTGTTTCAGCTTTCCGTAAAATTGATGATGGCAAGACGTCCTTTCTTCTTGAGTCGATCGAAGGCGGAGAAAAGTGGGCGCGTTACTCTTTTCTGGGGAGCGGTCCGGCACGGTTGTTTCGCAGCCGCGATCAATATTATGAAATCTGGTTTGATGACCAGCTCGAAGAATCGGGGCAGATCGATGACCCGCTGAACAAACTTCGTGAATTGATGGCTGCTTATCAGCCTGTTGAGGTTGATGGTCTTCCCCGCTTTTCCGGTGGTGCTGTTGGTTATCTCGGCTACGATATGATCCGTTTTATCGAGGATCTTCCTGACAGCAATCAGCGCGAAATTAATGGCTGGGATGCCTGTTTTATGTTTACCGAGCGGTTATTGATTTTTGATAATATAAGCCAGAAAATTAAACTGGTCTGCAATATTCACTTGCAGGAAGGTGAAGACCCCGCTGCTGGATACCGGCGTGCTCAGCAGCAAATTGAGCAGATGCTGGCACAGTTACGTCAACCCTTGCCCTATTGGGATGAAGAAGAAGGCGGTGACGGGCGACAGGAGTTAGAAGCGAACTTCAGTCGCGAGGCGTTCAAAGCCGCTGTCGAGCAGTGCAAAGAATACATTCGTGCTGGCGATATTTTCCAGGTTGTCATTTCTCAACGTTTTTCAGGTCAGTTGCAGAGTGACCCTTTTGATATCTACCGGGCACTGCGGACAATCAATCCCTCGCCTTATATGTTCTTCCTTCGTTTCGGTCAGTCAATCGTTGTCGGAGCATCCCCCGAGGTTCTGGTGCGTAAGGAGGGTGACCAGGTTGATGTTCGCCCGATTGCCGGGACATTACCGCGTGGTAAAACTTCTGCTGAAGATCTGGCTCTGGAACAGCAGCTGCTTGCCGACCCAAAAGAGCGGGCAGAACATATTATGCTGGTCGATCTGGGGCGCAACGATATCGGACGGATTGCTGTCGCTGGCAGTGTTGAAGTGACCGAGTTGATGACAATTGAACGCTACTCCCATGTTATGCATATTGTGTCCAATGTGCGCGGGAAGTTACGCCCGGAGCTCGACAGTTTTGACGTCTTCCGGGCAGCTTTCCCTGCCGGGACTTTATCGGGGTCACCGAAGATTCGGGCGATGGAGATTATTGATGAACTGGAGCCTGTCCGCCGTGAGGTTTATGGTGGTGCTGTCGGTTATTTTTCGTTCAGCGGCAATATGGATCTGGCGATTGCTATCCGGACATTACAGATTGAAAAAGATCATTTCCATTTGCAAGCCGGAGCGGGAATTGTCGCCGACAGCGATCCCGAGATGGAATATCAGGAAACTTTAAATAAGGCGCGGGGTGTTAAGCGTGCCATCGAAATGGCAAATCGCGGCCTTGTCTAACCTTTTCAGGATGATTTTTTATGTTATTGATGATCGATAACTACGACTCTTTCACCTATAATCTAGTGCAGTATTTCCTTGAATTGGGTGAAGAGGTCAAGGTTATCCGTAATGATAAATTGACTCTCGACGATATTGAAGAGCTGGCGCCGCAACGACTGGTTATCTCACCGGGACCGTGCACGCCGAAAGAAGCGGGGATTTCTGTGGCAGCGATCAAACAATTTGCCGGAAAAATTCCGCTGTTGGGGATTTGCCTCGGGCATCAGGCGATGACGGAAGCATTCGGAGGAGAGGTTGTCCGGGCAGATCGACTGATGCATGGCAAGACCAGCCCGGTCCTGCACGATGGTAGTGCTTTGTTTGAGGGAATCTCAAATCCCTTTACTGCAACCCGTTACCATTCATTGATTGCCAAACGCGACAGCTTTCCTGAATGCCTGAAAATAACCGCTTGGACCGAAGAGGGTGAGATTATGGCGCTGCAACATCGCGATCTTCCTGTATGGGGGGTTCAATTTCATCCCGAATCAATTTTAACCACCGAGGGAATGGCACTGTTGCAGAACTATTTGGAATTGACGTAATGAATGTAGGGGCAGCCCCCTGTGGCTGCCCGAACTGGGCACGCACGGGAGCGTGCCCCTACAGAGGGAAATAGAATGATTAAAACAGCAATCGCAAAGCTGGTTGAACGGCAAGATCTCAACGAACTCGAAATGATCGATGCCATGAATCAGATCATGGGGGGGGAGGCAACTCCGGCTCAGATCGGTGCATTTATCACGGCGCTGCGGATGAAAGGGGAAACGATCTCTGAAATCATCGGTGCTGCCCGGGTGATGCGTTCACGGGCAACCCCGATCCGGGTGGGTGATGTTGTCGATATTGACCGTGATGAGATCAACGTTGATCGCGAGACGATTCTTGATACCTGTGGGACTGGCGGAAGCGGAACCCGCAGCTTCAATATTTCAACAACTGTGGCGATTGTCGTTGCTGCTTGTGGGGCTAAAGTTGCGAAACATGGCAACCGGAGCATTTCCTCTGCATGTGGCAGTGCCGATGTCCTTGAAAACCTTGGCGTCAAACTCGATGTTTCTCCCGAAGTTGTTGCCGAGTGTATCGAAAAAGTCGGTGTCGGTTTTCTGTTTGCTCCTGCGTTGCACGGAGCAATGAAGCACGCTATCGGCCCACGGCGTGAAATTGGTATCCGGACAATCTTTAATATCCTCGGACCGTTGACCAATCCGGCCGGAGCGGAT
>JAMOPE010000401.1 GCA_027064785.1 Geobacteraceae bacterium | reverse complement strand
TGATTGATCCGGTTAAAAAGGCTGTCATATTTTAAAACTGACAGCCTTTTTAATCCGTACCTGGCTACTTACCAAACAATTTATTTAACGTATTATCAAGCATCTCACGTAACGGCTCCGCATCTTTTCCGCCATCAGGGGCAATTTTCTCCAGAAGTTTCTGACTCGCTTTTTCAACGAGCTGTTGCTGTAACACCTCTGTATCATAGCTGAAGTGTGGATGTTCAAGACTTCCATCGACCAGCAATGGCAAGCGTCCCCAGCCATCCCGATCACTCAACCCGTCACGGATTTTTTTGTCAATTCCCAGTTTCTTGACAACTTCAGGGGCAAATCGGGCATCCAGTTTCATGTCGAGCATACTATCAAGGGTCAGGGTTCCGCTGGTCGCCAGTTTGGTCTTCGAGCTATCGAGTCGTGCATCGAATCGTGCGAGACCGTTGTATAGTTTATATTCTCCACTCAATAGGCGGAAACTCAGGACTTTAAGATCCTTGTTATCAAGAAACGTTGCAAATTGCCCCAGCAAAGGCGACCCTTTGGCAATACCATCGCGCAGATCAAAATCTCCGTTCAAGCGTAATGTCCGGAGGATATTGTCATGCAAAGTCCCCTGCCCTGAAAAATCTCCGCGCCAGTGTAACTGTCCGGAAACAGACTGATCGCTTTGTGGAAATAATCCCGTCATTATCGTTGTAATATTAGGTTGAACCAAAACTAGATGGCCCGAATATGCCAGCCCCTTCACACCGAGATCAACAAGAGCATTTCCACTCATGTCACCACGACCAATGGCCCCGTTGAGGTCAGTCACCGTGAGGCGGTTATTTCTGATTTGCAAATCAGCTGTTACGTTACTCACGTCAAGCTGCTTGTAAAGGAGATGCTTGACTGCCAACGTCCCGGTCATCGCTGCAGGGATATCGTAAGGGCCGATCTCATCAGCAAGCGTCTTCTTCCTTGCAACAGGGATATCACCGCTACGCGGGACACTTTCTGTCTGCTGATTCTCAGTTTCAGAGATCAGCAAATCATTAATATTGAGAGTATCAGCCAGCAGATCAAAGTTACCGTGAAGCAGCCCGTCAGCTTGCTTTTCCGCATTCACCCGCAGCGTTACCCGCTGACCACCATACTCAAGCTGCAGATTGTCCGATTTCAACGCTTTATCACTGTAAAGAATATCGCCGCTAATTCCGGCTCGCAGATTTTCAGCACTGGCGCGCACATCGGTCAATTTCAATTTTGCCGATTTCAACAGATTGATACCGCTGTCCGCCCGGCCGGCAAAGTCGACCCGGCCATCTATTAACCCGGCAAAGCTATACTTCTGATAGTCCTTCGACAGCGTTTCCGGAAGATTTTGCATGACCTCACGTAAATCGAGTTGATCAAAGAGCAATGAAAAGACCAGAAACGGCTTATCAGAAGAGAGAATAAATTGTCCCTCCGCACCAAAATTCACATTGTTGAAACGAAATAGCAGAGTTGATAGCGTCAGCTGCTGCTTATCGAAGATGTAATCGAGGGAGTATTCTGTCCCGATAACGGCATCGGCTATGGCAAAATCGCGATAATCATCCAGAACCAGATCAACATGATCGAGGTCAATTTTCCCCTTTGAAGAGATTCTATCCGGCTGTAAATCGACATCAAGCTTTAACCCAAGCTGAGCACTCCCCAGTTTTCCCGGTAAGCTGTCACGATAATAGGGAGCAAACTTGACAAGATCGAGAGCAGCAAGGTGGACCGTCAGGTCACCCGTCCGCTTTGAAAAATCGTAATTTCCCGAGATATCGATATTTGAGCCATTGATCACAGCCGATAAATCAACCGGAAATGAGCGATCAAGGGTGATCTGACGCGCTTTGAAATTGAGATTTTTCAGAGTGTAACGAAACGGGGCTTTGACGTTCTTATAGCGATCAATATACAGGAGTTCCCCTCCCTGCAGATTGACTTCTTTGACCAGCAGATTAAATGCCGAACCGGCTTCCTCTACCGCTTGACTCCCGACAGTTTGTTTTTCGGAAGAGACACCCGGATCTTTCAACAAATCACTGAAATTAAATTGCCCGTCAGGAAGTCTTGTCACATTAATTTTAGGCTGATCGAGGAGAATTTGGTCGACAACAACCTGACCTTTCAGGAGCGGCCAAAACCGATAATGCAGTTCGACAGAATCTACAGAGAAAAACTCACCAGTGCCATCTTTCAGCATAACCTTGAGATCTGCGAGTGAGATACCGCTGAACAAACCGATCTTAATGGCACCGAAATCGACATCACGATCAAGGGTACTTTCAGCAATCGGCAGGAGTGTTTCTCTCACTTTTTCCGGAGTCACCTGCGTTTTGATAAAAACCGTTAAAGCGACAGCGAGAACAAAAAATGATCCGATGAGAAAAAGTAAAAACTTCACTGGTGTTGACATGATATGTCCCCCGATTGACATTCAATTCAGCCGAAATCTTATAATATTCCGATTCAGATCAGTATAGCAAAAAAATCTGCAATAATAATAGAACCTTATGGGTAAAATACCGGCATATATAATATCAGTTTCTCAGCGGAGTTAATCATATTCAGATTATCGTAATCATTCCATGCTGGAGTCAGAGAATAAACAAACGCAAAACACTCAATAACCTACCATTATTATTAACTTTATTTAGATTTGAATTTTAATATTAGAATAATTTACTTTTATGAATACAGTCAGTATTATTCCCAATATTAACAACGGCACATCTGCTCAGGGAGTTACTGCGCATGAAAAAAAATAAGAATTCGCTCTTACTGGATATCGGCTGGTGTGAGTGGGTTTCGTTTCCGGCCCTCAAGATTCCTGCCATCGAAGCACAGGTTGTGATGGATTCACGGCAATCAATTTTGAATATTTTTGACTATTCGACCTTTAAAGAGGGGGACGACCTGATGATCAGTTTCGGTGTCCACCCGATCCAGGAGAACAGCGATGTTGAAGTCTATTCGGTGATGCCGGTCAAAACCAGAAAATTGATTTCATTTGCCGATGGTGATCGGGAATGGTGCTACGTGATTGAAACTGAAATGCGAATCGGATCGATGAAAAAAACGATCGACCTGACGTTGGTCAATCGTGAAGAGTCACTTTTCCGTCTTCATCTGGCACCACAGACGATCAAAAGCCTGGTCAAGGTCAACCCGCAGAAAAGTTATCTAACCGGAGACATTTTGACCCAATACACAATGTCGCCATCATTGGGTGAAGCATAACCGTAAACGGTTTCAACTCGACGGCGAAAGACAACTCAATACCCCGTGAGATCGATAGATCCACGGGGTATTAATATTCGTACCAACCGTCAACTGCCGGAAAGTAGAGCGCGGCCTTTATCGGCAGGGAATCTTCCTGCAAGGCTAACAATTCGGTATAAATTGACAACTGCTTACGGTAATGTTCCCCTTCCCTGCGCAAAAAAGCATCCACCGCCTCGCCTTCAGCAGGTGAACTGGTTTTATAATCGACAACCCAGTAAATACCATCATCAACAAATATTCGGTCAATAATTGCATGGGTCAGCAACCCATCAACGACCCCGGTCAATGGATATTCATAGGCAGAAACCTGATAATCGGCAAGCAGCCATCGCCCCCGTTGGCTCTCCACCATGGTATCAATCATCGCTATAACCCGTGACGTACCATCATTCAGATCGGCGGCAGCAACGCCATAACGACTAAGGGCATGCCTTAAACGGCGCTGTAACTGTTCCCGATCATCATTCAACCAATTTTCGACACCATGGCGAGCTAACCGTTCCAGTTGATGATGAACCAGTGTCCCGATATGCCGATGGACAGGATTTTCCCAACCGCTGAAATCAGCACGATTCTCAGTAGCTGATGCCGTGGTGTTTTTTATGACAGTACGGAATGAAGCTGAAGATAGTTCCGGCAGTTCCCAGGCGACGGGAAGCCGTTTTAAGAGCGGTGGAACGAACGGTGGTTCTTCAGTATCATCAATCTGTTGTACCGCATCGAAAGTAACTTGAACAACCGGCCAGAGTTTTTTGAGGAGTGATCTCTTTTGAACCGTAAGCTCTCCATTTTTATTCTCATCGGCATGACCCAGCAGATGAAGACGTCGAATCGCCCGGGTGGTTGCCACATAGAGCAGTCGGGCCGTCTCAAGATCGTCCTTCTCGTCCTCCTGTTGCTTAATCAGCTGATAGATTGGGTCTTTTTCGTCACTCCCCCGGGCCGAAACCGGACCAAGCAACAGACCATAGTCGGGATGTTCCAGCCAGCGTAAAAGTGGAGAGTCGCTGTTTCTTGGTTTCTTCCCCAGTCCGGGGATGATCACTGTATCAAATTCAAGTCCCTTCGCCTTATGGATCGTCATGATCTGCAAACGGCCATTAGAGTGACTGTCGGGTTCAGCGAACAGCTTTTTCAATCCCCGATCAAGCAACTCGAAACTTTCCAGATCACCCCCGCGGTCAAGTTTATCGAGTAACGTAAAGACCAGTGACGCATCAGTGAGCCCTTCGTCACCACAACAGGCCGCCCCGCCAAGAGCCAGCCAGCACCCTTCAATCAGTTGCCGTAGTGGCAGACGACCGCGTCGTGACAATCCGGTCTGAAGTATCGGCCAAGCCCGTTCCAGCCGTTGCTGTGCATCTTCAGATAACGTTGATCTAAGTTGTGTACTGGCCAGGCGGGTCGGTAGCGTCCCCGCAGCGGGATCAGCGGTCAGAAGGGTCAGATCGGCCAGTGTTAAACCACACCACGGCGCCCGCAACACTGCCAGCCACGACAATTGATCTCCGCGACACAGCAACGCTCTGGTCAGATGAACAATATCGAGGGCTGTCGGTCGAACCGAGAGTGAATCGATATCCTTGGCCAGATAGTTGATATTATGGTGACGCAGCAGCGGCAGAATCTCGCGGAGATGAGTTCGTCCCCGTACCAGTATCGCAATGCTACGTGTGTTATCTTCCGCCCATGTCTGCTGAATCAGCTCCACCACTTTTTCGGCTTCAGCACAATCGTTTTGACCGATAAAGGGATGAACCCGACACGCATCACCCGGCAACAGAGCTTTGACCGATGTCGCTTCAGTCAGAGGAACGGCCCCCTGTGCCGCGTCGCTGACTTTGGGAAAAGCGGCCGCAAACGTGGCGTTGACCCAATCGACAATTCCCTGTTGTGAACGAAAATTACATTGTAATTGTAACGGTTGAAGCGGCAATTGTGAGTCGCCGAACGCGCCGGTGAAACATTTAAGGAACAGCCCCACCTCAGCTTCACGGAAGCGATAGATCGACTGCATCGGATCACCGACAAGAAACAGAGTTCGACCATCACCGTCACTCCACCCGGACGTCAACTTATCGAGCAACCGATACTGAAGACGTGAGGTATCCTGAAACTCATCAATCAAAATATGCTGGAGATCGTGGTCAATCTGCAGCAGCAGATCACTCGGATTTTCAGCTTCCCCTAAAGCATGACCGGCTTTTAGAGAAATTTCGGCATAATCAGCCTGACTTCGGCCCCGGAAAACCAGCCACAGTTCACCAACCAACCGCGGCAGCAGCTCTATCAGGGCTTCGAGAAGTAACCATTGATCATCAGAGTAACCGCTGACCGGCAATGTTCTCACGGTTGCCAGCTGCCGGATAAAAGGGGACTCTGCATCAAATTCACCCAGAAGAGCTTTCATCCGCTCTTTTGCTTCTTTGTTGTCTTTACCTGCAGGAAAACCGTTCTTCTTCGTCACAGTTTTCCTCACGTCACCCTTCCCCGTCAGCAGCAGGTCAGCAACGAACAGCCACCGGGATAAATCAGCAAAGTCGCAACCGGGGAGAGTTTCAAAATATTCTCCCACAGCAAAATCTTCACGATTCGCCAGTGCGTAATTAATACAGAACAGCAACTCATCAGCCAGTGCAGATGGAACGCTTTCCTGAAGTCGGCTGAGTTTTTCACAACACAGATTTTCCAGCCCCTGTTGCAGCTGCTCCCGGGAATTATCCTGCAGACTGACCAGATGGCGCAGCCATTGATCACGCTGTCTTAACATGTCGACCAGCATGTTCTGTAGAGCTTCAACATTGTTGTCGAGATGGCGCAACAACAAGCGGAGCTGGTCACCGCTGTCACCATCAGCAAGTTTTCCCAGCAGGCTTTCAGCCGCCTGCAGATAAAGAGCATCCGCATCGTCGCTGATTTCGGGCAAGCTGCCAAATCGGGACAGCCACGGCATCTTCCGCACCAGTGCTGCATTAAAACTGTCGATGGTCTGGATCGCCAACTGAGCCGGATTACGCAGCAGCCGTTCTCCGTGATGCTGAAGAGCACGCTCCGCCAGCTGCCAGGTCAGCTTCTCGTGTGGTGTGTCGGGGCAAGCATCATCACGGGCAGCCTCAAGGGCTTTCAGCAACCGCTCACGCATCTCGGCGGCCGCCTTATTAGTAAAGGTGATCGCCAGAATCTGCTGCGGGCGTTCAACCTGACCAAGCAGGGCGAGAATTCGCTGGATCAGCAGCTCGGTCTTGCCCGAACCCGCCGGAGCCTGAACAATGCACGAACGAGTGGTATCGATGGCAGCAGCGCGCTGTGTTGCATCGGCAATCATGACTCTTCTCCCGGCAAACTGTTCACCTCTGTTATCCGGCACAAACCGATCAGATCACAGTACTCACAGCTTTTTTTTGTGTCATAAGGTCGAACCTGAGCTTCACCAGCAGAAAAATCGGTGGCAAGTTGGGTCAATTCCCCCTTCCAGAAGCA
>JAMOPE010000400.1 GCA_027064785.1 Geobacteraceae bacterium | reverse complement strand
ATCGAAGAGAATATCTGTCCAATCCGCTACCATCACCACGAAGTCGGCATCAGTTCACAGCAGGAGATCGAAACCGAACTGTCACCGTTTCCAGCGATTGCCGATAATATTATGTATATCAAAAGTGCCATCCAGCAGATTGCTCTCAAACATGGGCTAGCCGCAACTCTGATGCCGAAGCCGATGTATGGTGAGGCCGGAAATGGGATGCACTTTCATATGCTGTTGAAGAAGAATGGTAAGAATGTTCTGTACGAAAAAGGTGGTTATGCCGATCTTTCTGAGGTCGCCCTCCATTTTATCGGTGGCATTCTCTATCACGGCAAGTCGTTGGTTGCTTTGACCAATCCTAGTACCAACTCTTTCAAGCGTCTGTTGCCAGGTTTCGAAGCTCCGGTCAAGTTGATCTTCGGTTTGGCGAACCGCAGTGCTGCCATCCGTATTCCAAAATATGCGACGACTGAAGAGAATAAACGCTTCGAATTCCGTACTGGTGACGCAACTTGTAACCCATATCTGGCTACTAGTGCCCTGATTATGGCTGGCATTGATGGAGTCAAAAACAAGATCGACCCGACCGCAAACAATAATGGTCCTTTTGATGAAAATATTTTTGCCTGGTCAGAAGAAAAGCGCAATGCGCTCCCCGCAATTCCGGCCAATCTGGAAGATGCGTTGCAAGAGCTGAAAAAAGATCACGACTACCTGCTGGAAGGCGGTGTATTCAGTGAAATGTTGATTGATGGTTTGATCGAAGAAAAGATGAAAGAGGTGGTTGCCGTCAATGAACGTCCAACCCCTTATGAGATGAATTTGTACTTTAATCTGTAAACAGCAATGCCCGGTTAGGGATTTGCGTAGATGAGCTAATTATATTTTTAATCCAAACTTTTGAATCTCCCCCAACCCCTCTTTGCCAAAGAGGGGAGCTTTTAATCTTCCCCCTCAGAAAAAGGGGGATTGAGGGGGATTTGTCAGTATTTCGGTTTATCGCAAAATAAGAACTTTGTGCATGGAAACCCACTTCCGGGCTCCCCTGCATCATCAATACTCTAATATGGAGAAAAACAATGTGTGACACGTCGCTGCCCGCAATCAAGGAACAATTAAAACAAGCCTACAATACTAAACTATTTTTTACCGATTTGAACGGTCGGTTGAAGACTCTTTCGGTCAATCCGAATGAAATCGAAAACATCATAAAAAATGGTGTCGGTATTGATGGCAGTTCCATTGCGGGGATAGCAACTGTTGATAACAGTGACCGGGTTTTAAAGCCGGTTATGGAGAGTTTTCGTCTGGTCGATTTTGGTGATCGTAAGATTGGTTTTTTTGTCGGCCAGCTATTTAATCAGGATGGTTCACGTGCCTCTGTTGATCCTCGTTATGCACTGGAGCGGGCGGTTGAAAAAGCGGCAACCGATAATCAGATGAAATTTCTGATGGGGCCGGAGCATGAGTTCTTTTTGTTTAATGGTGACGAAATGAATAGTAATGTTCACACCGATAAGCTTAACTATTTCGGTTCATCACCGTCCGATGTCGGCGATGTCGTGCGCCAGGAAATTGTTAATGTTCTGGAAAAATGTGGTATTCAGTACGAAAAAACTCACCACGAGGTCACTTCCTCGCAGCATGAAATAAACCTTGAACCGGGCGATCCACTGACGATTGCCGACCGGACAATCTTGTTTCAGTTTGTCACCAAAGAAGTGGCAGCACAGTACAATCTGCATGCCTCATTCATGTCGAAACCGTTTACCGGTTTTAATCGCAACGCTTTTCATATCCATACCTCATTTTCCGATCTTGAAGGCAACAGCCTTTGCTACGACGAAAATTGTGAACATGGCCTGAGTGACATGCTGATGAACTTTATCGGTGGTTTGACCACTCATGCCCGGGCAATGTCGATTGTGCTGGCATCAACGGTAAATTCCTATAAAGCCTATGTTTTGGGTAAGGAAGCACCGATCGTGCGGGGTTGGGGATTGCAAAACCGTAGCTCCATGGTGCGTATCCCCCATGCTTTGTCAACTAAAGCAACCCGGATGGAATTGAGATGCCCTGATGCTACTGGCAATGTTTACCTTCAGTTTGCTACCCTGATTTTTGCTGGTCTCGATGGTATTTCTACCAAGGCCGATGCTGGACAGCCCGATATGGGCAGTACTTATAAAAAAGAGACTCAGGTGAAAGCGCTTGATGAGCGGTTCCTCCCCCGTGATTTTTTTCCTGCGTTGATGGAAGCAGAAAAGAGCACTTTTTTGCCCCAAGCTTTGGGAAAAGATTTATTCACTAACTATCTGAACCTTAAAATTGCCGAATGGGACGAATACCGAACCACCGTCACCGATTTTGAGCATCAGAAATATATGAGTATTTAAAGCGAAGCCTTTAGTTCTTTCTTGACCTGAATGAGTATCTTTCCGCAGTTGATGAATATATCGGCTGCGGATTTTTTTATTTGTAGATTGGGTTTAATACCCGGCAGTTTACTGCACGATCCAACAAAGGTTGCGGGCTGTTGATACCCCGCTGCTTGCGGCGGGGTAGTTCATTGTCAGATATCCTTGACACATCTTCCCTCTTAGTCTTAATGTCTCAGTGTGCTAGTACTGTGTTCTGTAAATAACATTCAAATTACGCATTCGCTATAACTGTTTCATCCATTTTGTATTTCCAGCGGAAAACAACCGGCTCTTTGTTGAATTCTTTGATTCCGCGATATATACGCTTGACCAACTCATCCTTGGCTTGAACTCGGATGCGTCGTAATAGCGACTGAGCCATTTTACTGAAAAAGACCTCGATCAAGTTGAGCCACGAACCATGCTTGGGGTGAATATAAATTCAAAACGTTCCGGCTTTGAGCGCAACCAAGCTTGGGTTTCCTTGGAAATATGCGAAGAGTGATTATCCAGAATCAGTCGAATTTTCCGGTCATTTGGACTCTGGCTTATGCGTAACAGTTCTTGTCTGTTCTCAACTGAAAGAGTGAGAGGTCAGTGCTTGGTCATAACTATCTCCCTTCGCAATAATTGCGGAACGAACTGCTGGTACAGCGTGTGACTTATTATTTTACAAATTTCATATAGTGAAAAGACTAAAAGGAGAAAAATGGCAATGCAATTTTTAGAGATGCCCGATAATAATGGTTATTTTGGCAAGTATGGTGGACAGATTATCCCGCCGGAACTAAAAGCCATTATGGATGACATCAGCGAATCGTATGAGAAGGTTCGGCAGACAGAGGCATTTCAAAAAGAATTGCAGGAACTGTATACCGATTATGTCGGTCGCCCCAGCCCGATCTATTTTGCAAAACGGTTGACGGAAAAGCAGGGTGGTGCACGGATTTTTCTGAAGCGTGAAGATCTCAACCATACCGGTGCTCATAAGATTAACCACTGTCTGGGTGAAGCATTGCTCGCTAAATACATGGGGAAAACCCGGGTTTTGGCAGAAACGGGTGCCGGGCAACACGGTGTTGCTTTAGCGACTGCCTGTGCTTTGGTTGGTATCGAATGTGAGATACACATGGGTGAGATTGATATCAAAAAAGAGCACCCGAATGTTACCAAAATGAAAATCCTTGGCTGTAAACTTGTTCCCGTTAGTCGCGGCACAAAAACGTTGAAAGATGCTGTTGACAGTGCCTTTGAGGAATATCTCAACGATCCTGTCAATTCTCTCTATGCGATCGGTTCGGTTGTCGGCCCTCATCCTTTCCCGATGATGGTCCGTGATTTCCAGCAGGTTGTCGGGATTGAGGCACGCGAACAGTTTCAGGTGAAAGAAGGGCGACTGCCCGATTACGTGATGGCGTGTGTCGGTGGTGGTTCGAATGCAATGGGCTTGTTCTCTGCGTTTCTCAAGGATGAGGATGTTAAAATGATCGGGGTTGAGCCGGCAGGAAAAGGGTTGGATACTCCCGATCATGCCGCGACTCTGACACTGGGACGTAAAGGAGCTATCCACGGGTTTGAATGTTACAATCTGCAGGATGACAATGGTGAGCCATTACCGGTTTATTCGATTGCTTCGGGACTTGATTACCCCGCGGTCGGTCCGCAGCACTGTTACCTGAAAGATATTGAGCGGGTTCAGTATGAGACCATTGATGACAAAGATTGTCTCGATGCATTCATGACGCTGTCACGTTTGGAAGGGATTATTCCGGCACTCGAAAGTGCTCACGCTGTTGCTTACGCGATGAAACTGGCGAAAGAGCTTCCGGAAGATAAAACGATTCTGGTGAATCTGTCGGGACGGGGTGATAAAGACGCCGATTTTGTCGCCGACTATCTGTCCCTCTAATTTTTTCTGATGCTGGTTTCGGCAACGAACCATTGCTGAAACCAGCTATTTTTGAATCATGAGATTATGAACGCGGCATTTGTTGTTTTTGATCAATTGACGGCCCTCGACTTTGTCGGGTTTTATGATCCTCTCTCCCGGTTGAAATCGATGGATTTTATCCCCGATTTTCAATGGCAGATCTGCTCTTTCTGCGATGATGTGTCTGATCCTCAGGCACTGCGTATTACCCCCGATTCTATTGGTCAATCCCTGAATGATTTCGATCTGTTGGTTGTCTCCGGCGGCTATGGCAGTCGCTCTCTGCAGCATTGTGATCAGTTTATTGACTGGCTAAAAACGGCCGCTTCGGTTCCGTTAAAAGCTTCGGTCTGCAGTGGTTCTCTGCTGTTGGGTGCTGCCGGTTTTCTGGAAGGGAAGCGGGCGACGACACACCCGCATGCGTTTGGAGAACTGGAGCGCTACTGTGCCGAAGTCGTCGACGAGCGGATTGTCGATGACGGGGGTGTTGTTACCGCCCGGGGTGTGACATCGGCAATTGATCTGGGTCTCTATCTGGTTGAGCGGTTAGCGGGTGTTGACGTGCGCAGTGAAATTGCCCTGCAGATGGATTATCCTTATTACCCGTCCCGGGTCCCATCCGAATAATCTACGCGTCTAAAACGTCTCTCACCATTCGTGTCAATTTATGAGCTGAGAATGGTTTCTTCAAAAGCAGCGCTGATGGATCAAGATGTTTCTGGTGGCTGAAATGTCCGCGTGGGTATCCCGACATGTAAAGAACCTTGATGTCATCCTTAATCTCTCTCAGGTGTTCACTCAGCTCAACGCCATTCATCTTCGGCATGATAATATCTGTCAGCAATAGGTGGATTTCTCCTTTGTGTTTTTCTGCCAATTGGATTGCCGCAAATGGTCCCTGTGCCGATAATATGTTGTAACCAGCCTCACTTAGTATGCCGGTGACAACATCCAGGAGTGCTCCTTCATCCTCCACGACGAGAATTGTTTCGTTGCCGGTAACCAACGTCTCATCTGCTGCCTGAGTCGCCCTTGCACGGTCTCTCCGATAGACTTGTGGAAAATAAAGCTTGAACGTCGATCCTTTCCCAATGTGACTGTCAACAACGATATAGCCATCATTTTGTTTGATCAGTCCAAAAACCATTGACAATCCGAGCCCTGTCCCTTTGCCGACCTCTTTTGTCGTGAAAAATGGCTCAAAGATTTTTTCGCTTGTCTCCGCGTTCATGCCGCAGCCGTTATCGGTGACAGTGAGGCAAATATAATGCCCGGTCTTGCTGCCGCGGTGGGTGTTGCAGAACTCCTGGTCCAAGTATTCTTCTGTTGTCTTGACTGCTATGGCTCCCGTTCCAGCGATAGCATCCCGCGCATTTATAATTAAATTAGTTACAATTTGATTAAAATGGTTTGGATCCATATTGATAATAGGTCGTTTCGCTTTTGGGTTCCAGTGAAGTTCGATGTTTTCCCCGATCAGATTTTTGAGCATTGTAAGGGTCGATGCGACGGCATCATTGATATCCATGGGCTTGGCTTGCCTGGTTTGTTTGCGCGCAAAACCGAGGAGTTGTCGCGTCAACTGTGCCGACCGTGTTGCCGCGGCTTTAATCTCTTCCAGGCGTTTTCTCAAGGGGTCTTCTGCAGCTGTTTTTAAAAGTGCAATTTCAACCTGACCGAAGATGATGGCCAGCATATTGTTAAAGTCGTGGGCAATCCCCCCGGCGAGTTGACCAATCATCTCCATTTTCTGCGCATGGTGATATTTTTCTTCTGTGAGCAACTGTTCAGTAATATCCCGTTTGATGGCGACAAAGTTGGTGATTTCTCCAGTGGGGTCGAATATGGGAAAGATGGAGACATCTTCAGTAAACAAGGAGCCATCTTTCTTTTTATTGATGAAGCGTCCCGACCAGATTTCCCCGCTGGTGATTGTTGCCCACAGTTCGGCATAGACCGCTTCATCCTGCTGCCCAGCGTTAAGAATACGTGGGTTCTGTCCTAATGCTTCTTCCCGTGAATATCCAGTGACTGTTGTAAATGCCGGGTTCACATATTCGATAGTTCCCGCGGTATCGGTAATGACAATTGTTTCCCCCGATTGTTCAACGGCTGCAGCGAGCTTGCGGACTTGGCCTTCTGCCTGTTCCAGCAGCCGCAAATCGATATCGATGCAGTACAGCTCTTTCTCTCCCTGTTGGTTCACATGCATGAGGTGCGATGAGTAAACCGTGACATCTTCTCCCGCTTTATTGCGTAACATGAGCTTGCCTGCCGGGATCTTGATGCCAGAGTTGACCCAGCGTTGAACCGCTGTGATGAATTCCTCTTTCAGTGCTGGTGGTAATACCAGGTTCTCCAGCTGCTCGCCCAGAGCTTCTTCCTCCGAATAGCCATACAGCTCGGTACTGGCGGTGTTCCAGTAAACAACCCGCCGTTCTTTGTCGTAGCCTTGGACTGGAATGTGTTCCATG
>JAMOPE010000399.1 GCA_027064785.1 Geobacteraceae bacterium | reverse complement strand
ATGGGTGAAATCTCTGATGCCAAGAGTGCCGGTGGCGAGGAAAATATTTGGGGTACCGTTCCCAAGGTTGTTGAGTTGCAATCTGAAGGTGGTGCTTCAGGTGCTGTTCACGGTGCTTTACAGGCTGGCGCATTGACAACAACATTTACCGCCTCTCAGGGGCTGTTGCTGATGATTCCCAACATGTTTAAAATTGCTGGGGAATTGACCTCGACAGTTTTCCATGTTTCAGCTCGGGCCATTGCTGCTCAAGCGCTCTCCATTTTCGGTGATCACTCCGATGTTATGGCATGTCGTTCAACTGGGTGGGCACAATTTTGTTCGAACAATCCTCAGGAAGTTATGGACTTTGCGTTAATCGCTCAGGCGGCAACATTGGAGTCTCGCATTCCATTTCTCCATTTCTTTGACGGGTTCCGGACTTCTCACGAAATTCAGAAGATTGAAGAGCTGACCAAAGATGACATGCGCTACATGATTGATGATGAGCTGGTTAAGGCCCATCAGCAGCGTGGTTTGTCTCCCGACCATCCTCAACTCCGCGGTTCTTCGCAGAACCCCGATGTCTACTTCCAGGGACGTGAGTCGGTCAATTCTCATTATGTTCTGGTTGCCGAGATCGTGCAGGCTCAGATGGACAAGTTCGCCAAGCGGGTTGGTCGGCAGTACAATCTGGTCGACTATGTTGGTGCTCCCGATGCAGAGCGCATTGTGGTGATGATGGGTTCCGGTTGTGAAGCGATGGAAGAAACCGTCAACTATCTGGTTGCTCAAGGTGAAAAGGTTGGCCTGATTAAGATCCGCCTGTTCCTGCCATTCCCGATTGAACAGTTCTGCAAGGCTGTCCCTGCATCTGTTAAGCAAATTGCCGTTCTCGACCGCACTAAAGAACCGGGTTCTATCGGTGAGCCTCTCTATCAGGCAGTGCGGACCGCGATTGGTGAAGGAATGGCCGATAAACTGACTAGCTTTGTCGGTTATCCCAATATTGTTGGTGGACGTTACGGCCTTGGTTCTTTCGAGTTTAATGCCGGAATGTGTAAGGGTGTTCTTGATAACTTGGCAGCAGACAAGCCAAAGAATCACTTCATTATCGGCTTCACTGATGATGTCATGAACGAAAGTCTCGATTTCGACCCGAACTTCCAGGTTCCTTTTGATGGTTATGCTGCAATGTTCTTTGGTCTTGGTTCTGACGGGACCGTTGGTGCCAATAAAAACTCGATCAAAATTATCGGTGAAAGTACCGATAACAACGTCCAGGCTTATTTTGTTTACGATTCCAAAAAAGCTGGCAGCATGACAACCTCTCACCTGCGTTTTGGCAAGCAGGCGATCAAAACGACTTATCTAATTTCCCAAGCTGACTTTGTTGCCTGCCATAACTTCTCCTTTATGGAAAAGTATGACCTGCTCAGAAACGCAAAAGAGGGTGCAACTTTCCTTCTTAACGCCCCCTATAACAAAGACGAAATCTGGGGACACCTTCCCAGGATGGTTCAACAACAAATCATTGATAAAAAACTGAAATTTTTTGTTATTGATGGTGTCCATCTGGGTGAGAAGATTGGTCTTGGTCCACGTATCAACGTGATTATGCAGACAGCATTCTTCAAAATTTCCGGGATTATTCCAGAAGAGGAAGCGGTCAAGCAGATCAAGAATGCTGTTGTTAAGTCGTATGGTAAAGCGGGCGAAAAGGTTGTCAGCATGAACAAGCAAGCTGTCGACGAGGGTCTTGCTCAAATCAGCGAAGTTGTTGTCCCAGCAACAGCTGACAGTACGATCGAAATGAAAATCGGGCAATGGGATGGTTATCCCGATATGGTTAAGAAAACCCTTGGGCCAATCATTGATGGCGTTGGCCATGAATTGCCCCTGTCAGCAATGCCGCCAGATGGAACTTTCCCCACGGGAACTGCTGCAGTTGAAAAACGAAATATTGCCGTTAATATCCCGGTCTGGGAAAAAGAGACCTGTATCCAGTGTGGTATCTGCTCTTTCGTTTGTCCGCATGCCGCTATTCGGATGAAGATTTACGATGAAGCCGAGCTTGATGGTGCTCCAGAGACCTACAAATCATGCGCAGCTAAAGGCAAAGGGCTTGAAGGTAAGGTCTACACTTTACAGGTTGCTCCAGAAGATTGTACCGGTTGTGGTGCCTGTGTTTACAACTGTCCTGCCAAGAGCAAGACAGAGGAAGGCCGTAAAGCTATCAACATGACCTTCCAGGCTCCGTTGCGTGAAGCTGAAGCTGCAAACTTTGAGTTTTTCCTCAACCTCCCAGATACCGATCCGGCATTGATTAACCGTGGTACTCTCAAGGGCAGTCAGTTGTTGCCGCCAATGTTCGAGTTCTCCGGTGCCTGTTCTGGTTGTGGTGAGACTCCGTTCGTCAAGCTGTGCTCTCAGTTGTTTGGTGACCGGATGCTGGTTGCTAATGCGACCGGATGTTCATCTATCTACGGTGGTAACCTACCGACAACACCTTGGACTAAGCGTAAAGATGGTCTTGGCCCGGCGTGGAGTAACTCGCTGTTTGAGGATAATGCCGAATTCGGATTTGGTATGCGGCTTGCGGTTGATAAGCGTACCGCCTATGTCCGGGAGTTACTGGAAAAGAATATCGCTTGTGAGTGCCCCGCATGTCAGGGTAAGGCCGAACTGAAGCAACAAATTCTTGCAGTGGCTCAGGATAGTCAGGCAGCTATCGAAGAACAGCGCGCAAGGGTTGCTGATCTGCGAGCAGTTATCGAGAAATGTTCTGATGATACAGCCAAGCCAATGCTGGTAAATCTTGATTATCTTGTCAATAAATCGGTCTGGATTCACGGTGGTGACGGCTGGGCCTATGACATCGGCTACGGTGGTCTTGATCATGTTCTGGCTTCCGGTGAAAACGTCAATGTTTTGGTTCTGGATACCGAAGTTTATTCTAATACCGGTGGTCAGGCATCCAAGTCAACACCGCTTGGAGCCGTTGCTCTATTTGCTGCTGGTGGCAAGACACAACCGAAGAAAGACTTGGGGATGATCGCTATGTCCTACGGCAATATTTATGTTGCCAAGGTGTCACTGGCCAACCCGGCACAGGCGGTTAAGGCGTTCATTGAAGCTGATGCTTATGATGGTCCATCTCTGATCATTGCTTACACCCACTGTATCGCTCACGGGATTGCAATGGATAGTGCGGTTGAAGGCTGTAAGCAAGCTGTTGCTTCGGGTCACTGGCAGCTGTTCCGCTACGATCCACGCCGTGCTGCTGAAGGAAAGAATCCATTGCAGCTTGAAAGCAAGGATCCGACCATTTCCTTTGCAGATTATGCAATGCAACAGAACCGTTACAAGGTTCTTAAGAAGATCAACCCTGAAGTTGCCGAGACGCTTATGGGTGAAGCCAATAAGCTGACTGCTGATCGTTACGATATGTACAAGAAGTTGGCAGCAATGGAATTTGATGGCGATAAATAAGTTGATTTAGTTATCAGCTGCTCTAACGAAGGCTCCCGATACCTAAGTGTCGGGAGCCTTTTTTTGTTTTTGAGCAAAATAATAAGTTTCTGGTAAATCGCCTCTGTTTTTCATAGACTGCCTGTTCCCGAGTCACTTTTTACTTCAAGAGTTTTTATGGCTGAGCTGTTTCAGGTGTTCTTCAATGTCATCCTCCCGGTTTTCGGGATTGTTCTGCTTGGAGCGCTGCTGGGGAAGAAGCTGGACCTTGAAGCGAAAACTCTGACCCGAATTGCTTACTACGTTTTTGTCCCCGCGTTTATTTTCCGTTCGATCAGTATGGCTGAAGTCCCGTTGACAAGTGTCAGCCGGATGTTGACCTTTATCATCGTAACCCACCTACTGGCTGTGGTTGCCGCTGGAATTCTCGGCTGGATGATGGGAAAGTCTAAGCAGATGATCGCCGCATTTATTATGATTGCGTCGTTTGGTAATGTCGGGAATTTTGGTCTGGCAATCATTCAGTTCCGCTTAGGAGACATTGCTTTGCCGGCGGCAACGATCTATTTCGTTGCAATTAATACTGTTGCTTTTATTGTTTGTATCGGTGTTGCCGGCTGGGCTCACGGTGGGAGTCGTGGTGCTGTCTGGAAAGTATTGAAAACTCCGGCGGTCTGGGCGACTGTCCCGGCAATTTTTGTTTCAAGCGGTTCTGTCGAAGTTCCATTGCTGCTTGATCGGATGATTGGTCTTCTTGCTGGAGCGATGATCCCGGTGATGTTGTTTGCTTTGGGATTGCAGTTGCTGGAACAGGGGAAAATCCATTTGACCCGGGATGTATTTACCGCTTCTTCTCTCAGATTGATCCTGGTTCCGGGACTGGCGTTACTGGTTGCGCTCCCTTTTGGGTTGCCACAGATTGAAAACACTGCGGGAGTCTTGCAGGCAGCGATGCCCGTGGCAATTCTCGTTTCGATTATTGCAAAAGAAAATGACATCGTCCCCGAATTTGTCACTTCTGTGGTGGTCGTTTCAACTCTCGTCAGTGTCGTGACATTGAGTATCTTAATGGTGTTTTTGTAGAAAATTATAGCCGGGCGGGGGTGAAGGCTCTAAAATATTTGACACAATTATTCTCTTTGTGATAATTCAGGCGGACATTATTTTTCAAACAGGATTTATTATATGTTTCATCACAGTGCAGCAGCGGCAACCCGAGCGATTCAGGCGGCAACCATCAGCCTGATAATTGTCCATCACCCTTAGGGTGAAACTGCACGGGTATAGAAAAGACAACCTGAGGCCATGGACACAACGTCCATGGCCTTTTTTTGGTTCACGCAATACGATTCAAGTTATTTGTCCTTGAATATGATAGTCAGTTTTGTCGGATAGAAAATTTTCTAGAATATCAGAGAACGAACGATTTCTTTGGGGAGCAAAAAATGCGGAACAACATAGTTCATATCGGTGCCGGTGAGTTGACCTACGAAATTCGCGCTATTGTGACGATTGCTGAAGAACTGAATCGTCTTGGCTTGAAAACCAATATGGAAAATATCGGTGATCCTGTCGCCAAGGGGGAAGAAATTCCTCTGTGGATCAAGGAGATCGTTTCCGGTCTGACGATGAAAGATTGCTCTTACGGGTATTGCGCCACCAAGGGATTGCTGGAAACCCGTCAGTTTCTTGCCGACCAGACCAATAAGCGTGGCAAGGCGCAGATAACGGCTGAAGATATTATTTTCTTCAACGGGCTGGGTGATGCGATTCAGAAAGTCTACGGTCTGCTGAAGCGGGAATCCAGAGTCATCGGCCCCTCTCCGACCTATTCGACTCACTCTTCGGCAGAAGGAGCCCACGCCGGTCAGAAACCGGTCACCTATCGTCTTGATCCCGACAACCACTGGTATCCAGACATGGATGATCTGCGACAATCGGTGAAATATAATCCGGCCATTTCGGGGATTCTGATTATCAACCCCGATAACCCGACAGGTGCTGTTTATCCCGAACGGATTTTAAAAGAAATTATCGATATTTGTAAGGAATACGATCTGTTTCTGATTTGTGATGAGATCTATCATAACCTTTGCTACAACGGCACGGTGACAAGACCGATCTCCGATCTGGTCGGTGATCTTCCAGCCATCGCGATGAAGGGAATCAGTAAAGAGATCCCCTGGCCGGGGGCACGTTGTGGCTGGATAGAGGTTTATAACGCCGACAAAGACGAGATGTTCAATAGTTACATCGAAAGTATTCTCAATTCCAAGATGGTTGAGGTTTGCTCAACAACCCTGCCGCAAAAGGCGATTCCACCCATTCTCAGCCACCCGGAGTACCCCAGATATCTCGAGCAGCGGAGTAATCGCTACGAAGCATATTCCAATATTGCCTATGATATGCTGAAGCAAGTCCCGGGCCTCAAAGTTAACCGCACCAACGGCGCTTTTTATATGAGTGTTGTTTTTGAGCCGGGCCGCTTAAATAACACCCAAACGTTACCAATCGAAAATAGCCAGATTTGCAGCATGGTTGAAGATCTGGTAGCTCAACCGGGAACCTTGAGTGATAAACGTTTTGTCTATTACCTCCTCGCCTCAACGGGGATTTGTGTTGTTCCGATCTCTTCCTTTTGTACCGATGAACGGGGCTTCCGGATTACTTTGCTGGAACAGGACGAGAAAGAATTTACTAAGATTTTCAGGACAATTGCCGACGCAGTAACGGCTTATTTGAATTCCTGATCACTGGATATTTCATCCGAAAGGGTTCTTATGTCACCCCATCCCGATTTAGCCGTGATGGCTGGTTCTCAACGTATCGAGAATCGCCAGCAGCTCAGTGATTTTCTTCTTCGGGGAGCACGGCCGAAAATGGATTGGGGGGTTGGGCTGGAGACAGAAAAGCTGGTTGTCGACCGGCAAACGGGTGAAGCGGTCGATTATGCCCGGACTCGTGAACTGCTGGCAAAGCTTGACGGTATCGGTGGCTGGGAGGGAATGTTCGAAGGGGAAAACCTGATTGGGCTGCAGGGGAAGCGCTCCTCCGTGACCCTCGAACCTGGAGGACAACTGGAACTGTCGGGAAAGTTCTGCTGTGATATCGCCTGTAGCTGGCGCGATTTAAATCGCTACCGCCAGCATATTGTTGCTGTTGGACACGACCTGGGACTGGCTTTCCTTGGTTTGGGTGTTCATCCTTTCACCCCGCTTGAAAAAATTGACTGGTTGCCGAAACCTCGCTACGGAATTATGGGTCCGTATATGCTCACTCGTGGCGATATGGGGCAGCAGATGATGAAGCAGACTGCCGGGACGCAGGTCAATCTCGATTTCTCCGATGAGGCCGACTGTGTGCGCAAGTTACGTGTCGCCCAGTGGCTTAGCCCCGTTTGCTATGCGTTATTTGCCAATTCGGCGATTCTTG
>JAMOPE010000398.1 GCA_027064785.1 Geobacteraceae bacterium | reverse complement strand
GCTTCCTCATTGCCGCCTATGAGGCACATCCTGCTGGCCAACACCAGCCCTGAGTTTATTTTTGAAAAGACCGGTCCGGATGGTCTTACCCGCAAGATCGGCATCGGCGACCAGCTCACCCGCTCCCAGTGGGATTTTCTGCAAAAAGGAACCTTTCACGGCTTTGACGGCGACCAGGATATTTTGCGCATGGCCGCCATGAATGCCGTGCTTCATGGATTCGACCAGTCGCCCATCGTCCAGCGGGATTCCATCTGCGGCAGTGAGGACAAGTGGGACGAGGTACAGTTCGACTATATCCTTGAAAATCCGCCGTTTTCCGGTTCGCGCGGCGATGCCAAGCGGTCGCTCCGAATTGAAAAGGGCGATAAATATGTACTCTTTCTTGCCCATGCCCTGCGGAGCCTTCGTCAGGGCGGCACTGCCGGAATCATCTTTCCCAACGGTATTCTCTTTGGCGACACCAACAGCCACATAACGGTAAAAGAACGCCTGCTCAAGGAATTCGATCTCCAGGCCGTGGTCATGCTGCCCAAGGGAATGTTCGAACCCTACACCCCTAATTCCACCTGTTTTTTCGTCTTCAGGAATACCGGCCGACCAATGGAAAATGTCTGGTTCTTCAATGTGGAAGGCGATGGTTCCTCGCTCAAGAAGGCGCGCAAGTTCGGGCCGCAGTACAGAAATGATTTCCCAGACCTTCTCCGCATGTGGCCCAAGCGTGAAACCGAAGAAGGCCGCGCCTGGCTCGTTCCAGCAAGGAAGATCATTGACAACGGCTACAACATGACCCTTTCCGGCCTGGAATTGATTCAGGAGATGCGGGAGCTGCTGGAAGAGGGAAATGGGGAATGAACAAAACCAACAAAAATGGATGGAAATACAAAAAACTCGGGGATGAAAATTACTTCGAATTGATAATGGGGCAGTCTCCGCCTTCCAAAACTTATAATCTCAAAAAAAATGGATTGCCTTTCTTCCAAGGCAAGGCAGAATTTGGCAAAATGTTTCCAACGCCAAAGAAATATTGTTCGGAGCCAACCCGGATTGCCGAAAAGGACGATGTTTTAATTTCGGTAAGAGCGCCTGTGGGACCAACAAATTTAGCTAACGAACGTTGCTGTATTGGTCGGGGACTGGCAGCCATTCGCTGCAAACAAGATATTATACCACGCTTTTTATTGTATGCCCTTCGCGCAATAGAAGGGGATATCGCAAATTCTGTTTGTGACCAAGGCGGAGGTTTTACCGCGATCAAAAAGAGCCAACTAAAGGCTGTTAAAATCCCTGTTCCCCCATTAGAAGAACAACGCCGGATCGTGGCGCGGATTGAAGAACTGATCCGCCGCGCCGAGGAAGCCCGGCGGTTGAGGCAGGAGGCGATCGCCAAAACATCAAGTCAGTTTTTTCATGTTCGCAGAAAGATTTTCGAATCGCTAATTCTCGATTGTCCAACCAAACCATTGGGCGAATGCGGCCAAGTGATTGGAGGCGGAACACCTTCAAAAAAACGCCACGATTATTGGAATGAACATATCCCGTGGATTTCAGCAAAGGAAATGAAAGGCTTTGAGCTAATCGATTCTGAGCTGAAGATCACGGATAAAGGGCTATCTGAATCCTCGGCCAAACTAATCCCCAAAAATTCAGTGCTTTTTGTGGTTCGTGGCAGCATCCTTTATCATTATGTACCTGTGGCCGTTAACAAAATGCCTTGCACAATTAATCAGGATCTCAAAGCAATCGTTCCTAACGATGATATAAATCCCACTTTTCTGGCCCATATGCTTTGGGGAGCGAACGATCTTCTTCAAGAGATGGTTGAAACAGCGGGCAATACCGCGGGCAAGCTCCCGACGCCAAATTGGTCAGCCTTTAAAGTTCCAATTCCAGATTTGGAAAAACAACTAACGATAGTTCAGGAGTTGCAAAGTTATCAGGAGAAACTTGACGAGCTTATAAGTTTGCAGTCAAAGGTCTCAAACGTAATGGAACTGTTCCAGTCCGCCCTTCTCGCAAAAGCCTTTCGGGGGGAGTTGTAAACATGAACCGCTTCAAGAAACGAGATAATCCAGTTTTTCAGTTTCTTTGCAGACAGATTCTGAATAAAGAATGTGTTCCCTTTCTTGGGAGCGGCATTTCAAATACATGCGAATATTTCGGAAGTTCCGAACAATTCAGAAGAAGAAAAGGTCATCAAATCGTTGGCCTGAAAAAATCGATTGCCTCTGGGTTTCATAATTGGCGCAAACAAACCTTAGGTGAACTTTGTGAACATTATCTATGGAGACATCAGTATAACACTAATAGAACTGCTGCTCTTGTAAACCTGGTAAAGAAACTTCAAATATCTGAATTTCTTTATCTGAAACCAACTCCCGCACACTATTATATTGCATATCTGGTGCGCGAGGGACTTTTACTGCAGATTATTACCACGAATTATGACTGCGCCCTGGAATGGGCATTTATGGAAAGTTTTGGCATTAATTTCAAATATCAGGAAGAAGGATTTTGGAAACAATATAAGAGTGACATACAAAACAGGATATTCATTGTTCACGATCAACACTCTTGTGTACATCAGCACCCGGGGCAACAAGGAACAGGAGATTGTTTACACCTTTATAAGATTAACGGATGCGTAAGAGCCTTATATGAAAATGAGAACAATAATTACCACGAGAAGATTCTTCTGACCATGAGACAGCTACAGTCCTGGAGAGAACGGCGCTGGGCAAAGGACCAATTCAGGATAGTCTTGCGGTCAAGCACCGTGTTGTTTTCAGGATTCGGCTCTGATGAGCCACAGGTAATTCATACAGTCCATCAAATACTGGATGAGTATTCTTCTTCTATCAGGGAAGAACTTTCAAGCGTGCTTTCAAAGTTTAAGTTGCCACCCAATACACCTGTTATACACAGTTATGAGGAAGAACCATTATTCTGCCAATTACAGATCACAAACAATTTTGTCCAATCGTTCGGTGGAACATTCAATTCGGATCTTGCACGTAAACTTATTCTGACATGGAAAGATCTGGAAACGCAGGAAGAAGGCGATAAACTCAGTGCTGATGATTTTTGGCTGTGGATATATCAGGAGATTCAATACCGGATAGTGAATATGGTACTGGAAAGAGCTGTTTATGGCCAGTTGGCTGTTTCAGCTATGCCCATGTCCAGATTTTTATTTGAACGTATTAAAGAATTCTGGAAATCATTTTCCGAACACGTTCTTTCCCCTAAAGAAAACAACAGCAAAAATCAAACCCTGTTATCTTATTGGCTCTCTTTGCTACTTAATAATGGAAAAGAATACACGCCGTTGAATAAATATCATAATGCCGTAGCTGAACTTCTTTTTTTTCTTGCTATTTCCCTCAAAAAAAATACCGAAGAGATTTCGACAATAAAATCAACATCCGGTAATTGGTTGCTATGCTTATCGATTGGCAAAAACATATTTTACCTTTCAGGTGCCAGGCCAGCTCCGAGACGAACTATTAAAGATTATGACATTCACTCTCCGGCAGGCCAGGTGGCTTTTTTAATTAGTCGTGATACCAGTACATTATTGGAGGCGGCTCGGAAGTGTCGGGTTTGCTTTGAGCAAAATAAGAAACGAACATATCAGATAATATATTCGTTCACATCCTTGGATATAGCGCTCCTAGCCCGCAAGTACACATTTACTCCTTCAGAGGCGCTTGAAGCTTATCGAGATTTTCTAAGCAATATTGCTCAATTTCCTTTAAAATGGCATAACCGACTACACCTAACACGGTCACAAAGACACAAAATGAGGAAAGTGCAATGAATAACTTCAATGAATATTGTATTACCTGCGAGAAAATGCCTGATTTCTGGCGAAAAAGCTGGGAGAATGTTCAAATTAAGTATAACTGGCGGGTATATCGCTCACACATAGCAGCTTGCCTCTTGCTTTCTGATTTTGATCAAAACGAGGAATTATCGAAAGATTTCTTTGATTTTTTACGAGACAGATCTCTAGAATTGGTGGATTGGTTTCTCTCGCAGGGTTATCGGCTTCCTTTGGTTGTAATATTACAGAATGAAAAACATTATCCTGAACTAAAAGCGCTTGCAGGAGATCAAGAATTTCTGCGCAGCCAGTTTTCGATTCAGCCGGTAAGATCCGCAAGTGATGCTGAGAAGGTTTTAAGAGTATCTTTAGATCCGGACTTCGATGAAATCGAGGAGGTTTTTCCGAAAACAGATGAACAACTGGCAAAAGAACTGGCCACCAAATTGGATGACTCCTCCATAAAGATGGAAGATATGCAGAGGAAACTGTTACAGCAAGTCAGAGATGCTTTGCGGACCAGTTCAGCGGAACACCATTTGACTGATTGGGAACAAGGTCTGGAGTATGACTATCGGAATATCCTAGAGGGTACCGATGAACAGGATTAAAAAAATAGAATTGGACAACTTCAAAGGGTTCAGGGGCCAACATTCTATTAATGTGGATGCAGATTTGATTCTTTTGGCTGGCGCAAACGGTTCAGGGAAGACGTCTTTATTACATGCCATAACTCTTTATCTGAATGGATATGATAAGGCCATTTTTAATGGTCAAGAGTTGTGTAATAAATATGCTGGAACAAAAATATGTAAGGTTTTTCTTGAGGGTATCTCAGATACAAAAGATGTAAAAGCATTCACTGATAAAGAATGGCAAAACAGGACTTCAGTGTTTCAAGTGTCTCGACAAAATATCAACCCAGCCGTAGCGCGAGTGGCAACGAGTTTTTTTCAGGACAGTGTCGCGGAACTGGCTAATGGCGATTTCCTTGAGTATCTCACAGGTGCCGGTAATCAGGGAAAGCAAATTCTGAACTGGGCAAAGGATGCATCTCGTCGATGGAAAGGCAAGGCAGAATTCCGCTTGCCTAATGAAAAGAACTGGGATGATGAACGTAAGAAGATTTTTCAGGTTGTTTTTGACAGAATTAGCGCTTTGCCAGATGGTAGCAGTCTTAAGGCTTACTTTTCTGAGTTCAGTCCGCTGATCTCTAGTGGCAATCTTTCCAAATACTGGCAAAGCCAAGTGGTCAACTTGAGTGGCAAATTAGGCGTATCTGTACAACTCAAATCTTATACATCAGTTCTTCTTGAAGAGATGATTACTGCGTTACGGAACATACGCATTGATTTAGAGAAAGAAAACCAGCGAAAACAGGAAGCAGAACGTGAAAACCAAAAATGGGGCTTGCGTTTAAAAAATCTTTTGGCTCACTCTCCTGAAGTCGGATTGTGGAAGCAAGCTCAATGGGAATCTGTTTCCAGAGAACTGCAAAAGAAAAAGCGCGAACTTGAGGGGCTTCAAAAGATCTATGACAAGCTTAAGGAATGTGAGCTTAAAACAAGTACGGTTGAGGAGTTATTGGGAATTTTGGACAACAACCTGCCGGAGATCGAAGAGGAGGTCAGGCGTTTGAAAAATGTTCATATTCCCTTACCGCAACAGGTAAGCGAACTAGTAGAAGCCATTGTTGCTTTCTTTAAAAGGGATGAAAAAACTCCTGCTGAATATTTTGTAGATTGGCTCAATCGAATTTATGACGAGTTGGCAAGGCAATCTGAAAAAATTAAGAATACGAACAGGCAGATCCGTGAAATGGAAGACGGCCTTACAATTTCCAAGTATCTGACGGAGAAAAAAGAAGGACTTGCTTTCCTGAATGAAAATGCTGGCTTATGTACTACTGAAGCTATCCTAAATGAGCTAAAAATATCGATTGATCAACAACCAAATTCCTATGAGAATCAGACAGATAATGAATTAAGAATCTTACAGCAAGTTGAAGATGCATTCAAACAACTCAGTAAACTTGAATATGAACATGAAGAATTCCAGCAAAAAAAGCAGAAAATGAATTCTTATAAGAAAGCTAAAAAATTTGCAGAAATTTTCTTAACGGCATTGGACAAAGAAACAAAAAAAACAGGAGTTTTCCAAAAAACATTAGATGACTTGAATCTATCTGCAGTTGAACAGGGTTTGCAGATTATGTTAACCGCTTTTCATCTGCCTATAGAATTCGTCGAGAATGTAAGACTGAGTCGTAAGGGAACAGGAAGAAATGCTGCCATTGTTCCTACCATGAATGAACTTGGATTTGATAATCTTTCTACTGGTCAGAAAACCATTTTTGCTCTTGCTTGGACAGTCGTATTGAACAGTACTTTGCGAAGCCGTTTAGGACATCGAGTAATGCTATTTGACGATATCACGACTAGCCTTGACTTAAATCAAATAATACCTGCATGCGTATTATTCCGGAAATTGGCTTATTCAAAAACCGAGTCAAACAGGCGGCAATTGTTTGTTAGCAGCCATCACGAAGATTTGACCAATCGACTTTTAGACTATCTTATTCCACCCGCCGCTTATTCTATGAAAATCATAGAGTTTAAAGATTACTCAGTTGAAACAGGTCCTTCTTATGATGTTTGGGAAGTGGAGCCTGCAAAACAGATGTAACCGTGAAGGAATTGTAGCCGTGGCCAAACCCGTTTCCATCCCGACGCTCAACGATTCAACAACCGATTTTGAGAGGCTTTTTTCCATTTGGAAACAAGTAAACGATTACTTTCTGGATGTACGCTTCGATTTTTCCGGTTGCAATTTCCTGCGACCCAACGCCGTGGCCTTCATCGGCGGTTTGGCCCGGCTCATTGAGTTGCGCTTGGGAACGGTAGTTTTTGACTGGAACACACTGCGAAACAATGCTGTAATGACGAATCTCTGTCAGAACGGATTTGCAGGAGTTTTCGGTTATTCATCTCCCGGTTGGACAGGTAATTCCTGTAATGGTCAAGAAAAAATGGACACAGGATTTTAAGCAGCCTGTTTTATGCGTTTTCGTTCAAAATCCATAGGGCTCATATAATTTATCATAGAATGT